>JAGRNP010000127.1 GCA_020440705.1 bacterium
GTTCCCCCCGGGGGGAATCGGACCTCCGGGTCTTCTTCGCGTCGAGTCCGGGGAGCGCGCGGCGCACGCCGCCGCCCCCTGCGTCAGGCGGACCCGCCCCGCCGCGCCGCC
Organism: bacterium; assembly: GCA_020440705.1. Classification (NCBI taxonomy): domain Bacteria; species bacterium. Next base: position 112 of record JAGRNP010000127.1, read on the forward strand.
AGCTCCTCCTTGCGCTCCCGCGTGTACTCCCACCAGGGCCGGGGCGGGTCGCCGTCCATGAAGCGCGTGATGGAGATGAAGACGTCGAGCACGCAGGGGTCCTGCCGGACGCCCGTGGCCGCGCAGAGCTCGTCGAACATCCGGTACGGATCGCGGCCGACGAGATCGCCCGGCGTCGCGATGCCCAGCAGGACCAGGTCGGCCGCGCTCGCGCGCCCGATGTTGGGCAGATCGGTCAGCCGGGTCGTCGTCGCGCGATTGACCTTGGCGGGATTCATGAGGGGCCCACCCCCCCGTTCGTGAACTTGAACTCGAGCAGGTTTCCGGCGGGATCGCGGACGACGAACTTGCCGGACGCGGATCCGGCCGCGGCGTCCTCGCCGCCGGCCCGCGGTGCCAGGACGAACTCCACCCCGTGGGCCCGGCAGCGATCGCCCACGTGCCGCCAGGTCGGGGCGTCCACCGTCGCCCCGAAGTGGTCGAGAGCGAGGGCCGGCCGCTCGGCGCTCGCCTGGTGGAGCGTCAACTGGTGGCCGAAGAAGTCGATGTCGGCCCAGTGGCCGCGATCCCGCCCGACCGGGCACCCGAGCACTCCGGTGTAGAAGGCCTTCGCCGCGTCCAGGTCCGGCACGACGAGGGAGAGATGAAAGACGTGTCCGGCCAAGGCGGCCTCCTCGTTCATGGGGCTATTCAGGCCACACCCGCAGCGGATGCGCCTCGGTGTTGAACAGCGTGCGCTCGAAGTCGATGGTCCCGCGCGGGGCGAAGAGCAGCCAGGCGTACTTCAGCGTCTCGGCCAGGAAGAAGCTCTGCATGGCGTCGCGCTGCTCGCCGGTGCGCACGCTGGCCAGGTGGGCGTAGCCGACCTCGGTGCGGCAGCGGGCGATGAGGCTCTCGACGTACGTGCGCCCCATGTCGCGGTAGCCCTCGTCGCCGGTCAGCTCGAGCAGGTACCAGGCCGACTCGATGTTCTCCGGCCGCAGCGGGTAGCCCTCGTGGAGCACCTCCATCGTCGTGTAGTCGATGACCTCGGGCTCGATGCCGTGGATCTGCCACATGCGGAAGCAGCTGCGCTGCAGGGCCGCGGCCCGTTCGAGATCGCCGGACAGGGCCAGCACCGCGGGGAAGAACGCCTCGAGGGCGCCGAAGCGGGTGCCCGTGCGCTCGCCCGTGTCCATGTCGGCCTGGCCGTACCACAGGCTGCCCGTGCTCGTGTCGGCCAGATAGGTCCCGATGGCGACGATGCTCTCGTCCCACAGCCGGTGCAGGTCCTCGTCGCCGAACATGAGCCAGCCCTTCAGCAGGTACTCGTAGTACGAGTCGACGCGGGCGCCGAGGGCCGCCTCGCGGTCGGTCCACGCGCCGGTCTCGACGTCGATGATCGTGCCCGGCAGGCCGATCGCCGAGCGCCGCGCCGCCAGGGCCATCACCGCGGCCTTGGCCTTGCGCCAGTACACCGGGTTGTCGGTGTGGCGCGACAGGGTGCCCCACTCCAGCAGCAGCGTGCCGATCTCGGCCGGATTGTTCAGCGGGTCGCGCACCGCACCCGTGCGCAGGTTCACGTAGCGGTACGGCATGCCCGTCGGCGAGTCGAAGGCCGGCAGCAGGCGGTCGGCCAGATCGGTGGCCAGGGCGAGGAAGCGGTCGTCGCCGTCGAGCTGGTAGGCCGACAGCAGCCCCCCGAGCAGCCGGATGTCGATCTCGAAGAGCTGCACGTCGAGGTCGCGGTCGAAGTCGAGTTCGGAGAGGATGAGGTCCTTGGCCGCGAGCGCCTCCTCCTCGAGACCCATCAGCTTCATGGTGCTGAAGGCGTCGACGGGGGTCATGAGCAGCGAGGCGCCGTACCAGTCGGCACCGGTGCAGGACAGGGGCCGCAGGTCGTCGTGTCCCCATGCGCACCGGACGTAGCCCTGCCAGGCGTGGCGGAACTCGTCGCGCACGCGGTCGGCGGCGGCGGCCGGATCGGCCGGCAGGACGGGTGCGCCGGACTGTGCCCGCGCGGCCGGCGGCGCGACGGCGGCGGCGAGCGCCGGCAGCAGGGCGGCGGCGAAGAGGAGGCGACGCGGCGAAGCGGTCATCCGGCCGAATGACGGGACGGACGACAGGGGGAACGACGGGGCGGACAGCCGGGCGAAGATCCGGACGAACAGCCGGACGAACAGCCGGGCGAACATCCGAACAAACAGCCGGACAAACATCAGGGCGAACATCGGAACGGACCTCCGGAAGCGGGCGCAGGCGAAACTCGAAGCCGACGAGCCGCGATGATACGCCACCGGCGCCATCTCAGGCCACCCCCCGCGTCTCCTCCACGCGCCAGCCGGGGCCGCGCCGCTTGTCCTTCAGCACGCGGATGGTGAAAGCGTGGCCGTCGGGCGCCCCCCCGGCGCCGGCCGGCCGCCGGCGCACCTCGCCCCGCAACGAGACCAGCGACCCGAGCGAAGCCGTGTCGGCGGACTTCTCCGTCAGGCACAGCACCGCCGCGTCGTGCGTCCGGGCCAGCTGCACCAGACGCCCCTGCAGGGGCGCGGGCAAGGCGGCACTCGTCCCCAGATCGAGCACCACCAGCCCGAACGCCCCGCTGCGCAGGAGCACGTCGGCTGCCCGGCCGGCGGACCGGTCGTCGCGCGCATGCACCACGACCAGAGCCGTCGGATCGACCCCGCACGCGACCGCGTCCGGCGCGTGGAAGGTCGCGGCGGTGGCCGACACCCAGGCGACCGGATCCCCGGCCAGCTGCGCGTCGAGCACCACCGCCATGGCGGCCGACAAGAGGGCCCCGTCGGCGCCTGCGCTCAGTTCGCACAGGCGGCCGGCGAGTTCGTTGCGGTTCCAGGCCGGACTCTCCGCCGGCGCCTCGCCCCGGACGCCGTCGCGGACATCTTCCCCGAGATGGTCGGCCAGGCGCCGCACGCCCGGCACTTCCAGCAGATCGGCCAGGTGATGGCGCACCGGCGCGGGCGCGGGCATCTCCCGCCGCGGTCGCGGGCGCGCCCACGGGTGCCGGGGCGACGGGGCCGGGGCCGGAGCGGGTGCGGCGGCCCGCGCGAACCCGGCGGGTGCGGTGATCACCGGGGACAGCGATGCCAGATCATGTGCGGCCAGGGCCATGATCCCCTCCTTCGGGAATGCGGGGAAGTGCGTCCGTCGTCGTCATCCGGCGCTGGGGGCGTCGGGTCGTTCGTTCTGCTTGCGCCGGCCACCGGCCCGGGCGTGTGCTGTCGCCGCACGGCCGTCAGGCCAGACGACGACGGACCTCCACGACCCGGCCCAGAATCCGGATCTCCGTATCCGGCGCGATCTCGATGGGCGCGAAGGCGGCGTTCTCCGGTTGGAGGACGATGCGCCCCGCGCGCAGCCGCAGGCGTTTGACGGTGGCCTCGCCCTCGACCAGGGCCACGACGATCTCGCCGTCGCGCGCCGTGTCCTGGCGGTGGACGACCACCATGTCGCCGGGCAGGATGCCGGCCTCGACCATGCTCTCGCCGCGGACGGTGAGGGCGAAGAGCCCGCCCTCGTCGTCGGCGGCGCCGGCGTCGGGTCCGGACGCCGGCAGCCAGCCGTCCGGATCCTCGATGGCCTCCTGCAGGGCGCCTGCCTGCACGCGGCCGAGCAGGGGGATGTAGCGGACGGCGCCGACCGGTCCGGTTGGCCTTGCGCCGTCCGCTCCACCGCTCCCGCCCGCGGGCAGGCGATACCCGCGGGCCACGCCCGGCTCGCGTTCCAGCCGGCCCGCGGCCACCAGGGCGGCCAGGTGCTGCTGGGCCGACTGCACCGCCTTGAACCCGAAGGCCCGCTGCACCTCGCGCACCGTGGGCGGCGCGCCCGCGGCGATGCGATCGCGCACGAAGGCGAAGATCTCGCGGCGGGTCTGGTCGGATCGGCGGGGGGTCATGGCGTCTCCTTCGGGTTCGTCTCAGCGACAGCCGGAATTTAAACAGACATTCGTCTGTCCGTCAATAGCAAATAGCGAAAATAAAGCGAATAAAAACAGGCCACACGATGTTGTGGAGGCATGAAAACGGCCCCACCACCGGTGGGGCCGTCAGCGGAACCGCAGCGAGGGGGATCAGGCCGTCGCAACCTCCCGGCCGCGCTCCCGCCGCCGGGTCCAGAGGAAGATCGCGAAGAAGACCACGCCGCCCACCGTGTCGACCAGCAGGTTCGCCGGCCAGATCATGGCCACGCCCGCGGCGAAGACGACCGCGCGCTCGGGCCAGCTCAGCCTTCCCTCGAGGTAGCCCTGCATGGCCCCCACCAGGGCGTAGATCCCGAAGAAGGCGTAGGCGAAGAGGCGGAAGACCTCGAGCCACGGTCCGCCCAGGAAGTTCGTGTAGGCGAAGAGCAGCGGCACGATGTACAGGCCCTTGGCGATCTTCCACGCCGTCAGGCCGGTGGACATGGGCGGCGTCCCGGCGATGGCCGCGCCGGTGAAGGCGGCCAGGCACACGGGCGGGGTCACGTTCGAGTCCTGACTGAGCCAGAAGATGATCATGTGGGCCGAGAGCAGGGCGTAGGTGAGGGTGCGCTCGTCGAGCACCTGCTCGCGCAGCATGCCCATCATCTCGACGGGCATGGCGGCCATGATGTCGTGGGCCGCGGCCATGCTCATGGGCTGCCCGATCAGGGCGATCTTGTCCGGCACCCCGAGCATGAAGAGCGCCTGCGCGCCTTCGGGGATGGCGCCGTTGGCCAGGGCGTGCACCAGCTGGCCGTCGGCGATCATGCCGTACAGGGCGGGCGCCGAGAGGGTGCCCAGCACGATGTAGGCCGCGGTGACGGGCAGCCCCATGCCCAGGATCAGCGAGGCCAGGGCCACCAGCACGATGGCGATGAAGATGCTGTCGCCGGACCACGCGCTGATCATCACCGAGAAGGTGTTGCCCACCCCCGCGGTCGCGATCACGTTCACCACGAGCCCCACGCTGCAGAGCAGGATCGCCGTCATGACCATGTTCTTCGCGCCGAGCGCCAGCGCCTCGGCCACGGCCCGCGGGCCCATGCGGTTGGGCGTGAACCACGACGAGACGACCACCGCGATGATGGCGATGCCCGCGGCGAAGGTCGGCGTGAAGCCGTAGACGAGCATCCCGATCAGCACCGTGATCGGCACCAGGAAGGCGAAGCCGCCGCGCCGCAGCACCTGTCCCACGGTGACGGTCTCGTCCTGGTCGACCTGCAGGCCGAGCTTGCGCGCCTCGGTGCGCACGTAGAAGCCCACCGACGCGAAGTAGAGGATCGCCGGCAGGAAGCTCACCGCGACGATGGTCGGGTACGGGATCTGGGTGTAGCTCGACATGACGAAGGCGCCGGCGCCCATGATCGGCGGCATGAGCTGCCCGCCGGTCGAGGCGGTGGCCTCCACCCCCGCGGCGAACTTCGGCTTGAAGCCCGCCTTGATCATCAGCGGGATGGTGATGACGCCCGTCGAGGCCGTGTTGGCGATGGCCGAGCCGCTGATGGTGCCGGTCAGGCCCGAGGCGATGACGGCCACCAGGCCGGGGCCGCCGATGGTGCGTCCGGCCAGGGCCCGCGCCAGGTCGATGATGAAGTCGCCGGCGCCGGAGCGCAGCAGGAACGCCCCGAAGAGGATGAACATGAACACGAACGACGACGAGATCAGGGCGATGTTGCCGAAGAGCGCGTCGTCGCCGTACACGCTGCGGAAGAGCAGCGTCTCGGGCTTCAGCCCCGCGAACTTGAACACGCCCGGGATGTGCGGCCCCCACACGCTGACGTAGGTCAGCGCGACGACGATGATCGTCGGGATGATCCAGCCCGTGGTGCGGCGCGTCAGCTCGATGGCCGTCAGGATCAGGATGATGCCGAAGACCCAGTCGACCGGCGCGAGCCGCACGCCGTTGGCATAGATGACGTCCTCCCGCGAGACCATGAAGACGGCGGCGAAGGCGGCCAGCAGGCCCCAGCCGAGGTCGAGCAGGCGCAGCATCCGGCCGGCGGTGCCGGTGCGGGTGGTCAGCGGCGTCAGCAGCACGCACAGCAGCGCGAAGCCGGCGTAGTGCAGGCCGTTCTGCCACAGGTTCGAGAGCAGGCCGAAGGTGTTGAACCAGACGTGGAGCAGGCTGATGGCCACGCCGAGGCCGAACACGGCCCAGCGTCGGGCGGGATGCGCGTCGGCGGCGATGATGTCGACGGCCATGGCGGGTCCGTTCCGCGCGGCGCCGCGGGAGCCGGCGTGTCCGGCTCCCGACGGCGCTCGTGAGGGTCTACTCGGCGATCAGGCGCGCGGGAATCTCGAGGCCCGCTTCCCGGAAGTAGCGCGCGGCGCCCGGATGCAGGGGCAGCGGCAGGCCGACGATGGCCTTCTCGAGGGCCATGTCCTTCGTCGCCTTGTGGATGCCCTGCAGGAAGGGCAGGTTCTCGTAGATGGTCTTGGTCATCTGGTAGACGGCGTCCTCGTCCACGTCGGCGCGGCAGGCCAGGAAGTTGGGCTGCGCGATGGTGGTGACGTCGTGGTCCAGCCCGGGGTAGGTGCCGGCCGGGATCGTGAACGGGGTCCACAGATCCATGCCGCCGTCGGCCTGCTTCGCCTGCTCGGGCGTGAACTCGAGCAGCGCGACCTTGTCGCCCATGGCCGCGAAGAGCTTGGAGATGGCGCCCGCGGGCACGCCCGCCGGCGTCGAGATGCCGCTGACCTGGCCGTTCTGCAGGGCGTCGGCGCTCGGGCCATAGCCGCCGTACATCAGCTCGTAGTCGGCGTCGACGTCGATGCCGAAGTTGCCCAGGATCTCCTTGTTGCTGCCCTGGGTGCCGGAGTTCTTCTTGCCCAGGCCGGCGCGCTTGCCCTTGATCCCGACGAAGTCGGAGATGGTGCCGGTCTTGGCGAACTCCTTCGCCACCACGAAGTGCTCGACGTTCTGCCACAGCATGGAGACCGAGCGCAACTCGTGCTGCGGGCCCTCGCCGGCCAGGTCGCCGGTGCCGTTCCAGGCCCAGTTGCCGTACAGGCCCTGCAGGATGCCGAACTGCACCTCGTTCTCGCGCATCAGCTTCACGTTCTCGCCGCTGCCGGCCGAGCTGATCGCCGACAGGCCGATCTTCTCGGTGGGCTGCAGCTTCACCTTCACCAGGGTCGAGATGGCGACGCCCACGGGATAGAACGTGCCGCCGGTCGACGCGGTGGCCATCAGGTAGTCGCGCGACTCCTGGGCGCCGGCGGGCAGGCCGACGGCGACGAACGCCACCAGCGCGGACGCCAGGACGATGCTCTTGAGCTGCGGAAAACGATTCATGTCGGGGCTCCTTTGCGGAGGTTCGGGGCGGATCCGGGATCGGCGATATTTAACCACCGGAGGTCCGAATTGGCTACGGTCATCGTGCGGGCGCCGGCTGCCCCACGCCCCTCGCCGGGGCCGGTCGCTTGTGATATCCTGCCCCTGCTTGGCCATCGACCCGTCACCCCCGCCGGGCCCCGCGCCCCGGGAGCCGCCGCCCATGTCCGCCGACTTCACCTTCTGGCACGCCCTGCTCCTCTTCGCCGTCGGCACCGTCGCCGGCGTCCTGAACGTGCTCGCCGGCGGCGGTTCGCTGCTCACCCTGCCGGTGCTGCTCTTCCTCGGCCTGCCCGCCGCCATGGCCAACGGCACCAACCGGGTGGCGATCCTGCTGCAGAACGTGGTCGCGGTGCAGGGCTTCCGGCACAAGCGCATGCTGCCCCTGAAGCTCTCGCTCATCTGCACCCTGCCCGCGTTGGCCGGCAGCGTGCTCGGTGCGCGGCTCGCGGTCGACATCGGCGAAGACGCCTTCCGCCGCATCCTGGCCGGGGTGATGCTCGGTGTCTGCGTGCTCATGGTCGCCGACCCCACCCGCCGGCTGCGCTTCGACCCCGCCGCCCTGACGCGGGGCCGCCTCGTGGCGCTCGCGTTCACCTTCCTGGGCATCGGCGTGTACGGCGGCTTCATCCAGGCGGGCGTGGGCTTCCTGATCATCACCGGCCTGCTGCTGCACGGCCTCGACATGGTGCGCATCAACGCGGTGAAGGTCTTCGTGGTGATGGTCTACACGGCGGCCGCGCTGGTGGTCTTCGTGCGGGCGGGGCAGGTCGACTGGGTGCTCGGCCTCGCGCTGGCCGCGGGCAACGCCCTCGGCGGCTGGCTGGGCAGCCAGATCGCCGTGCGCCAGGGCCACGACTGGCTGCGGAAGCTGGTGCTGGTGGTGGCGGTGGCCTTCGCGGTGAAGCTGTTCTGGCGCTGACCCCAATCCCGCCGATCTCTCCTCACGCCCCGAACGGCGCGGCCGCCTCCGCCAGCACGCCGGTCGCGGCGGCGAGACCCGCGGCCGTCCGGCCCACCCCGTAGGCCGGACGCGGCGGCCGCGTGTCGAGCACCTCGCGCCGCAGACAGTCGGCCTCGACCAGGTCGGCCAGCGCCTTCGCCAGGGCCCGGGGCGAAGCGTCGGGCAGGGCGCGCGCGATGTCCGCGTAGCGTTCGGCCCCGGCGGCGACCGCCGCCAGCACGGGCAGCGACCACTTGTTCAGCACCGGTTCGAGCAGCGCCAGCGACCGCGCCGCCGCGACCACGTCCCGACAGGGGCCGGCCACGCCCTCGCCCCAGGGGGTGAGCAGATACTCGGGCCGCAGCGGGTGTCCGTAGCCCGGGTTCGGCATCACCAGTCCGGCCGCCTCGGCCGCGGCCAGGGTGCGCCGCAGCGATGGCGGGCTGATGCCGAGCCTCGCCACGAGCACCGCGAACCGCGCGCCGCCGGCCGCGCCAATCTCCCCCAGCACGGGCACGAGCCAGCGGTGGTGACACAGGCGCACCAGGCCGGCGAGATCGTGGGGGGCGGTTCGGGGCGGGGTCGTGGTCATGGGGCCTCGGGTTTTCTTCGGTTCGGGGCTTGCGACAAAAATATATATACTATACTTTTGTTCACACGTCAAACGGATCGACCACCTCGACCCCGACTCCCTCACACCGAAAGCGAGACCACCATGTCCCATCGCTCCGAACTCGGCTACGACGGCGGCCTCACCTGCGCCATGCAGTGCGCCGACCTCGACGCCTCCCTCGCCTGGTACCAGGACGTCCTCGGCTTCGAACTCCTCTACCGGGTCGACGAGATGGCCTGGGCCGAACTGCGCAGCCCCGTCGCCCGGGTGAACGTCGGCCTCGGCCAGGTGGAGACGCCCCTCGTGCAGGGCGGCGCCACCCTCACCTGGGGCGTCGCCGACATCGACGCGGCGCGCGCCGCCCTCGAGGCCCGCGACGTGCGCTTCGACGGCGAAACCCAGACCATCCCGGAGATGGTGCGCCTGGCGACGTTCTTCGATCCGGACGGCAACCGGCACATGCTCTATCAGGATCTGAGCGCGGGCGGGTCGGCGTGACGCGGCGAATGGGGTTCCTCGTGGCGCTCGCCGTGGCGGCGTTGCTGACGGGGGCCGCGGCCGGTGCCGCGGCCGCCGCCCAGCCCGACGACCTGGCCGACCTGGCCTGGCTCGCAGGCGCCTGGCGGGCCGACGCGTTCGGCGGCGTGGCCGAGGAGATCTGGCTGCCCGCCCGGGGCGACGCCATGCACGCCGTCTTCCGCCACGTGAAGGACGGGCGCGTCACCTTCACCGAGTACATCCAGGTGCTCGCCGCCGACGGTCGGCTCACCATGACGTTCAATCACTTCCGGCCGGACTACAGCACGTGGGAAGGCGCCGGGCCGCCCATGACCCTGACCCTCGCCGAGTCGTCGGCCGGCCACGCGCGCTTCGTCCGCGCCAACGACGTCAGCCCGGACGAGATCGTCTACACGCTGGTGGGCGAGGAACTGCACGTGACGGTGACGGGGGTGGATGAACCGCTGGTTTTCCGGCGGTAGGCGCCGACCCGGTCACTTCAGCTCGTAGGCCAGCACCGCCTCGAGCAGCGGATCCCGCCCCGCCAGGAAATCCGCCCAGCTCACCTCGGCCGGGATGTCCGGCATCAGGGCCGGCGACGTGTCCCGCGAGGCCCGCACGATCTTGGTCGAGGTCGCGTACCCGATGCCCGTTCCCGGCAGGGTGAACACGCCCACCTGCCCGGGGTGCACCGGCGCCATGCCCGTCGGCTCGCCCACGACCACCGCGCCGCACAGGGTGCGCATGGCGTCGGCGTCGTACACGGCGGCCGAGAAGGTGCGGCGGCCGACGATGACGAAGGCCTGGCCCACGCGGCCGTCGGTGAGGCGGGCCGCCAGGTCGCGGAAGACCCCGTTGATCTGGTTCTGGCCGCCGCTGTTGTGACGCACGTCCAGGACGAAGCGGTCGATCGGGTTGGCGTTCAGCGCCTCGAAGAGGGCGACGCCGAACTGGCGCAGCGGGCGCTCCGGGTCGTCCCGGGCCTGGTCGTACTTGAAGTACAGCGTGCGCGAGTCGGGCAGGTACTCGAACCAGTAGCTGCCGCCGCGGCGGCGCGACAGGGGCCGCTGGCCCTCGGGCGGACCGGCGACGACCCACTCGCCGTCGGTCGGGGTCGCGAGGCTCGCCGTGGCGGTCCGCTCGGTGCCGTCGTCGTGCACCACCGTGAAGGTCAGGGCGTCCGGCAGCCGCGCCATGCCGAGCTGGTGCAGGGCCCCCACGTTGATCAGCCAGGAAGGCGCCTGCTCCCGGAACCAGTTCTCGTGGGTGCGGGCGATCTGGGGATCGATGGCCGCCAGCACATCGGCGACCGGGTGGCCGTCGATGGCCGACAGGCGCCCGCCCACCAGCGACGCCAGCGCGGGCGGGCCCGCGACCACCCGCACCTCGCTCCCGAAGAAGCGCAGCGACAGGGGCAGACGCACCAGGCCGCCTTCCGGCAGCTCGGTCGCCGTGTGGGGATCGCCCAGACGGCAGGTCAGGGCGCGCAGTTGCCAGGCCAGCGCCGTGTCGTCGGGACCGTCCGGACGCGCGGCCGCGGCGGCGATCCCGGCCAGTCCGGCGCGGAAGTCGGCGCGCGACAGGTGGGCCCAGGGGTCGGGATGGCCGAACTCGACCAGCTCGCCCAGGTAGTCCAGATCCTGCGCCCAGCGTTCGGCGCGCGGCGCGTCGATGGCGGGCGCCGGCGGCGTCAGGCGCTCGAGCCGCATGTCGTCCACGTACAGCCGGCCGGGCACCGAAAGGAAGGCCCCCACCTTCAGGCGCGTCACGCCGGGCGTCAGGGCGAGGGACGTGGTGTGCTCGGCCCAGTCGTTGGTGCCCG
>JAGRNP010000128.1 GCA_020440705.1 bacterium
CCACCGCCCTGGGCGATGCGCGCACCCTCATCGCCGAGGCGGCGGCCAAGGCCGGCTACGATGTGGCGGTGCTGAAGCGCCGTCTGGAGGGCGGCGCGGACTGAGACGCGGCGCCGTTCCCGCACGCGCGCCGGGCAGGGGCCCCGGTCAGACGGCGGGCACCCGGCGCCCCTGGGCCACGTCCTCGAGCAGGATCGCCAGCTCGGCCAGCATGATGTCCGAGGCGCCGAGGGTGTGGGCCTCCTCCGCGGCCGCCGGCACCAGCGACGGGTCCGACTCGATGCCGATGGCGAGCCGGCGGGCGACCTTGTCCGCCAGGGCGACGAGGTTCACCAGGGTCCCGCGATCGGCCAGATCCTCCGCGTGGTGATCGCGCACCACCTCGGCGTAGACGTCCGGCAGGTCCCAGCTCTCGACCAGGGCGTACCCTTCCTTCGCGTGGGCCGCGAGGTAGATCTCCTGGAACAGGGACTCGGAGATCCGCAGGGGTTCCTCGGCGTCCTTCGCGATCTCGTCGAGGGCCTTCACGAGCACCAGCCCCCCGATGTCGTGCAGCAGGCCCGCCACGAAGGCCTCGTTCTGCAGGTCGCTGAACCCGAGACGCTTCGCCAGCCACCCCGCGCCGAGGGCCACGGCCGCGGCGTGGTCCCACAATGGTCCCACGAAGGGCTTCAGCACCGACGACGCCACCGTGTAGTCGCCCTTCTGGGTGGCCAGCACGGTCAGCCGCACGAGCTCCGGGGCGCCGAGGCGCACGGCGGCGTCGCGGACGGTGCGGATCTCGGTGAGCCCGCCGTAGAACGAGCTGTTGGCCACGCGCAGGATCTCGGCCGTGAGCACCGCGTCCTGCGACACCAGCGCGACCACCTCCTGCAGGTCGAAGTCGGGGTCGCGGGTGATCCCCTGCAGGCGGGCCGCGAGCTGGTTCGGCGTGGGCAGGGCGACGTCGCCGGCGGCGATGCGGTCCTCGACGCGTTGGAGCAGGGACTTTCCGGCACTCATCACTTCACTCCTTGCATGCGCTGCAATTCGGACATGGGCCGCGGCTTCGACAGGCGCGGCAGCGTCCGGATGATCTCCTCGAACGAGGTGAGCCCCGCGGCGGCCTTGGTGATGCCGTCCTCGAGCAGCGTCACCAGGCCGGTGGTCTCGGTGCTGATCCGCCGGATCTCGAAGCTCGTCTGGCGGTTGATGAGCGCCTCCTTCACGTCCTCGTTCAGCACGAGCAGCTCGAAGACGGCGATGCGCCCCTTGTAGCCCAGATACCGGCATTCCTGGCAGCCGATGCCGCGCGCGAAGACGAGCTTCGGCACCTCCCGCGGCAGGAAGCCCAGCCGCCGGATCTCGTCCGAGGTCAGTTCGTGTTCCTCGGCGCAGTGGGGGCACACGCGGCGCACGAGACGCTGGGCCACGACGCTGACCACCGTCGACGAGATGAGGAAGGCCTCGATGTCCATGTGCAGCAGCCGCAGCAGGCCGCCGATGGAGTCCTCGGTGTGGAAGGTCGTCAGCACCTTGTGGCCCGTGAGCGCCGCCTGGATCGCGGTGTCGGCCGAGAAGCGGTCCCGGATCTCGCCGATGACGATCACGTCCGGGTCCTGCCGCACGATGTGGCGCAGGGTCTCCTCGTAGGTGGTGCCGATCTTCGCGTTGATGGAGCACTGGCTGATGCCCGGAATGACGTACTCCACCGGATCCTCGGCCGTGATGATGCTCGTCTTGTTGTCGTTGAGGTAGTTGATGGCGCCGTAGAGGGTCGTGGTCTTGCCGCTGCCGGTCGGGCCGGTGACGAGGACCACGCCGCTGGGCACGTCGAGCACGTCCTCGCGCAGACGCTGCACCATGCGCGGCGACATGCCGAGCTCGTTGATGTCGAGCAGGTTCGACATGTTGTTGAGCACGCGGAGCACGATCTTCTCGCCGTGGATCGTCGTGTAGAACGAGACCCGCAGGTCGAGCTTGGCCCCTTCGAAGTCGTACATGAGCCGGCCGTCCTGGTGGCGCCGCCGTTCGGCGATGTCGGCGCCGGCCATGATCTTGATGCGGCTGATGATCGCCCGGGCCATGTCGAAGGGGATGTCGGCCTGCTGCACGAGCACGCCGTCCTCGCGGAAGCGCACCCGCACGCGGTTCTTCATGGGCTCGATGTGGATGTCCGAGGCGCCCTCGCGGATCGCGGTGCTCAGCAGTTCGTTCACCTTGGCGACGACCGCGTTCTCGGTGTCGACCCGCGGGCGCCGCTCCTGGCCCTGCTCGGTCATGGCGATGGCCGCCTCGATGACGCGGCCGCGGGCCAGGCCGATGACGACCGGGCTGCCGAAGATGGTCTCGGCCTCCCGCTGGGGCGCGGCCTCCAGGGGGTTGCGGCAGGCCAGCAGCACGGTGCCGTTGTCGCCCGGCACCGGGAAGCACTCGTGGCTGCGCAGCCACGCCGGCTTCACCCGGCGCAGCAGCTTCGGCTCGCGGGGCAGGCTGTCGTCGTCCAGGTACGGGTAGCCGAGCTGGGCCGCCAGCACCGGCAGCACCTTCTCCTCGTCCACGAAGTGGTTCTCGACGAGGATCTCGCCCAGCCGTTTGCCGCTGCCGTCCTGCTGGATGGCGACGGCCGCCTGCAGGTCGGGCACGCTGATCAGCTCCAGTTCGAGCAGCAGCGTGCCCAGACGCACGTTCAGCCGGTTCGCCCGGAGCACCTTGCGGATCTGGTCGTCCGCAACGAGCCCCAGTTCCTTGAGGATCGCGATGAGCGGCCGCGGGGTCTGGAGCTTCTCCCGGACCCGCAGGGCGTACTCCACGTTCTCCTGGGAGATCGACCCGTCCCGGACGAGCAGATCGGCGATCTCGGTCGCCGCCGCGACCGCAGTGGGGGTTTCCGTTGCCACGCGTGCTCCCTCCTCATGGCCCATGCGCGAGGGGGCCTAGTGGCTCCCCGTACAGGAATCATCGGGTTTTCCTGACACGCATTGAGCAGGATTTCACAAAGTCAAGGGCGACAAAGCCTTCCCGCGACGGTGACGACCCTGCGCCCGCCGCCCGCGTCCGGATCGCCCCCTCTGCCTGGCGGGAAGCGGCCGCGGCGTTTCTGCGTTATCCTTGTTACCGCAGTAATCGACTCCGCTTTCGACCTCCCCCCGGGTCTCCTGGCGGTCATCGCCCATCGCACTCCAGACCGAGGCGAGGTTCCCATGCCCCTGCGCGATCGCACACCCCTGCTCAGCGTTCTGTTCCTGGCCGCGGCCCTGACCCTGGCGGCCCCGGCCGCCCACGCCGAGTGGCAGGGCAGCACCGCCACCGCCGACGGCGCCACCGTCGTCACCAACCCCGAGTCCCCGGCCTACGGCAGCGCCCGCCAGGAGATGCGCCAGCTCTGGCGGCGGGGCGGTGACGAGGACGAGATCTTCTTCGGCACCATCGCCGAGTTCCTCCACGACGACGCCGGCAACATCTACCTGCTCGACGGCCAGCTCTCCGAGATCCACGTCTTCGACCCGGCCGGCGAACTCGTCGACACCATCGGCCGCCAGGGCGAGGGCCCGGGCGAGTTCCAGAACGGCGCCGACATGTTCTGGGCCCCCAACGGCGAGATCGGCGTCGTGCAGGCCTGGCCGGGCAAGATCGTCATGCTCACGCCGCAGGGCGATCCCGGCACCACCTTCAAGCTGCCCTTCCGCGACGGCGGCGGCTGGCAGTCGGTGACGCGCGGCGCCCGCCACGGCGACAACGTGCTGCTGTCGGGCACGGCCTGGACCCGCGAGGGCGAGACCAACCTGCAGTTCACCTACCTGAAGAGCTACGACATGGCCGGGAACGAGACGGCCGGCTTCGCGGAGAACCGCGCCGAGGTCTCCTTCGGCAACTACCAGTTCGACGAGAAGACCTACACCGACTTCCAGCGGCGCTGGGCCGTGGCGCCCGACGGCCGCGTGGCCGCCGCCCTCGACTTCGACGCCTACCGCATCCACGTCTGGAACGCCGACGGCAGCCTCGACCGCATCATCGAGCGCCCCGGCTTCGCCCCCGTGGCCCGCACCGGCGAGGAGAAGGCGCGCTTCCAGGCCATGTACGAGTCGTTCACCCGCTGGAACCGGGGCAGCACCTTCAAGGTGAGCGACACCCACCAGACCGTGAACCAGATCTTCTTCCGCAACGACGGCACGCTCTGGGTGCAGAACGCCGGCGGGCGCTACCGCGCGCCGGACGGCGTCTTCACCAGCTTCGACGTGTACGACCAGGTGGGGCGCTTCGTGCAGACGGTCACCCTCGTGGCCGACGCCGACGCCGTCGAGGACGGCCTCTTCTTCGCCGGCGACCGCGCCTACGTGGTGACCGACCTCTTCAATGCCCTGATGGCCCGCTTCGGCGGCGGCGAGGAGGACGCGGCAGCGACCGAGGCCGAGCCCGTCACCGTGGTGGCCTTCGAGTTCGCGCCCGTCGTGGCCGCGGGCCGCTAGGAGGCGATCATGTCCGTCGGCCTGTTCTTCGTGCTGCTGGCCCTGGCCGTCGCGGCGGTGCTCACCATCGTCTCGATCGTGGTCTCGACCACGAAGGGCGCCGGCTGGGGCATGGTCCTGTGGGACGATCCGGACAGGGCTCCGCACGATCGCCACGCCCGCCACCAGCGCGACGCCGAGATCCGCGCCGCGCGCACCGGCGAACGGGGCTGACCGGCACCGGGCACCAGAATGAGTTTTTCAACAGCCTGCTAGGGCCGCGGGCCCCGGCGACCCGGCAGCAGCTCGCGCACCCGCGCGGCGAATTCATCGGCCTGGAAGGGTTTCTGCAGGAAGGCGATCTCCGCCTCGTCGGACGCGAAGTTGTCCGCCGTATAGCCCGACAGGAAGAGGGTCCGGATACCGGGCACGAGCTCCTCGACCCGGGTCGCCAGTTCCGGCCCGTTCAGTTCGGGCATGATCACGTCGGTCACCAGCAGGGCGATCTCGTCGCGGTGGCGGCGCGCCAGCTCGAGCGCGGCGAGAGGCGTCAGGGCGCTCAGCACGCGGTAGCCCAGCCGGGTCAGCAGACTCGTCTCGAAGTTGAGGATCATCTCCTCGTCCTCCACCAGCAGCACCATCTCGCCCCCGCCGCGGGCCGGTCCGGGCCCGGCGTCCGCGCCGATCTCCGGGCGGGCGGCGGCTTCGTGGCGCGGCAGGTAGATCCGGAAGGTCGCGCCCTCGCCCGGCACGCTGTCGACGTCGGCGAAGCCCCCGTTCTGGCGCACGATGCCATACACCGTCGAGAGTCCGAGGCCCGTGCCCTGGCCGAGTCCCTTGGTCGTGAAGAAGGGCTCGAAGATCTTGGCCCGGGTCGCCTCGTCCACGCCGCAGCCGTCGTCGGCCACCGTCAGCACGACGTAGCGGCCGGGCTGGAAGTGGGGATACTCGTCCACCACGTCGGCGCCGAACTCGACGCAGCCGGTCGCGATGGTCACCGTGCCGCCGTCGCCGATGGCGTCGCGGGCGTTCACGCACAGGTTCGCCAGCACCTGGTCCACCTGGGTCGGGTCGGCCAGGACCGGCATCGGTTCCCGGTGCGGTTCCCACCGCAGGGCGATGTGCTCGCCGATCAGGCGGCGCAGCATCTTCAGCATGTCGCCCACGGTCTCGTTGAGGTCGAGCACCCGCGGCTGCATCGGCTGCTGCCGCGCGAAGCCCAGCAGCTGCCGCGTCAGGTCGGCCGAACGCTGGGCCGCCCGACGCACCTCGCCCAGTCCGGCGTGCAGGGGATCGGCCGGATCCAGATCGCCCAGCGCCAGTTCGACCTGGCCCAGGATCACACTGAGCATGTTGTTGAAGTCGTGGGCGACGCCGCCGGCCAGCCGCCCCACCGACTCCATCTTCTGGGCGTGGTCGAACTTGGCCTGCAGTTCGCGGTGGCGCTCTTCGGCGTTCTTGCGGCCCACCGCCTCCCAGGCCAGGTCGGCCAGCTGGCTCACGCAGGCCACGTCGCGGTCGTCGTACGGATCCGGTTTGTTGCCGACGCCGAGGATGGCCACGAGCTTGCCCGCCCGCACCACCGGCACCACCAGTTCGCGCAGCACCGGCGCGTGGCCTTCGGGCAGCCCCTTCTTGTGGGGCAGGCTCGCGTAGTCGTTGTGGACCACGGGCCGGCCCGCGCGCACGCAGTCGACCCACACCCCGGCGTGGGCGATGGGGTACCGCGTGCCGGCCCCCGGCGCCGTGCACGTCTTCGCCGTGTTCGTCGACCACATCTGCAGCGAGAGGGTGACCTGGTCCTCCTCCACGAAGTGGTAGAAGCCGATGGTCGAGCCGGTCAGGTCCTCGGCCTCGTCGAGAATGGCCCGCAGCATCTGCTTGGCGTCGAGGGTCGCGCTGCGGTTGAAGAGGCGCAGCAGGGCATCGCGGCTGCGGTCCTGCCGCTGCACCGCGAGAACGTGTGCGGTGATGTCCTCGACGATCTCGATCGCGCCGACGATGGCGCCGGACTCGTCCCGCAGGGCCTGCGAGCGGCTCACCCAGCCCGCCTGGGGGAACGGCCAGGCCGGCTGGTTCTCCGGCAGCAGCTCCGCCCGGCCGGGTGCGCCGGTCCGCAGGGTCTCGGCCACCGGGCAACCGCGGCACTCCTCGCTCAGGCCGCGCACTTCGTAGCAACGCCTCCCCACGATGTCCGCCAGGTCCAGTCCCACCGCCGCGCAGTAGGCGCGGTTCGCCCACTGGATGCGGTGCTCGCGGTCCTGGATGTCCACCAGGACGGGCAGGGCCGCCAGCACATCGCTGCCGATCGCGGTGATGTCGGGGAAGTTCGTCGGCATGGCTCGGCGCCTTTCCACGGCCGGAGAACCGGGCGTCCAGGGCGAGCAGACCTCCCGGGTATCGGCCGGTCAGACGTGGACTTGAATGGCCCGGGCCACCCGTTCGGCCCACAGGGCGTACCCCGGCGGGCCGGGATGGAAGCCGTCCGGCGCCATCAGGCCGCGCGGATCGGGCAGGTCGGCGGGCACGTGGATCACGCCCGACTCGAGCCGGGCCCAGTCGGCCAGCCCGGCGTCGAACTCCCGGGCCCGCCGCCCCAGGTACCAGCGGAGGGGTTGCGGCAGGGCGGGAAACCCGTGCATCGGCGGCAGGCCCGACAGCACCACCAGCTGCGCCCGGCAGAGCTCACGGATCCGCGCCACCAGAACGCGCTGCCGTTCGAGCCAGGCCTCGCGCCCGATGCGGCCCACGACGTCGTTCACGCCGAGGGAGGTGACCACCACGTCCCACCGCCCGACGGGCTCGCCGTCGAGGCGCCGCAGGGTGCCGGCGGTGGTGGCGCCGGTGCGCGCGATCAGGCGCCACTCCAGGGCGAAGTCCCCGGCCAGGGCGGCCACGAGCCGGCCGGCGAGGGCCTCGTCCTGATGGGCCGCGCCCACGCCGGCGGCCGCCGAATCGCCCAGGATCAGGAGCCGCAGCGGCCGCCCCGCACCCGCCTGGCCTTCCCGCGGACCCGGCGGCTCGGGCAGCACCGGCGTGTCGCGCCGCACCCGCCGGCCCTGCACGAGCAGCACCGGCGCCAGGGCGAATCCGGCCAGCCGCGTGAGCATCACGGCGCACCCGCCGCGATGAAGGGCACCAGACCGGGCCACAGGGCGCGCACCACGGCGGCCTCGGGCCGGTCGTTCGTGAGCAGGACGAAGTCGGCGAACTCGAAGCCGGGTCCCACCGAGCAGCCCACCAGCACGTCGCCGCCCAGGGGCTCGGCCGCCTGCCACCACCCGGCCGGCACCACGTGGCACCACGCCCCGGCCGGCTCCGAGAGTTCGACGCGCTGCGTTTCGCCCTCGCCGTCCCAGAGGTGCAGGACCACGCCGTCGCCACGATAGAGATTCCACACCTCGTCGCCGGCCACGCGGTGCAGCAGGCTGCGCTCGCCCCGCGCCAGGGCGAAGTAGATGTGGGTCAGCGCCGGCCGCTCGCGCCCGTCGGCGGCGGTCACCACCTGGGCCGAGCGATGCACCTCCCGGAAGCGTCCGCCTTCGGGGTGGTCGATCAGTTCACCGGGGCGCATGGGACTCCTTGCCCGCAGCCACCATGAACAGGCGGCGGAACGGATAGAGGGTGGTGCCGTCCGGACGCCGCGGATAGGCCTCGCGCAGGCGCTCCCGGTAGACGGCCAGGAAGGTGTCGCGGTCGGTGGGTGCCAGGCTCTCGACGACCGGTCGCAGGCCGGTCGCCCGCACCCACTCCAGCACCGGATCGGCGCCGGTGAGCACCTGCAGGTACTCGGTCGACCACACGTCGACCGCGGCGAAGTGCGGCGCCAGCAGATCGTGGTAGAACGCCGGATCCGCCACCGGCGGACGGGCCAGGGCGGCGCGCAGGGGATCCGGACCGATGCCCTGACCGCCGGGGCCGCCCAGGGCGAGGGTCTCGCGCATGAGACGGTGCGACGGCAGCGACCAGCTCAGCGGCATCTGCACCGCGAGGGTTCCGCCGGGCGCGAGCGCCGCGATCAGGCGCGGCCACAGGCCGGCGTGATCGGGCAGCCAATGCAGGGCCGCGTTGCTGAAGACGAGATCGCAGGGACCCTCCGGCTCCCAGGTGCGCAGGTAGGCCTCGCGCCATTCCACCCGTGCCCCGGCCGCGCCCGCTTCCCGGGCCACCGCCAGCATGTCCGGCGCATGGTCGATGCCGACGACCGCCGCCGCCGGGAACCGCGCCGCCAGCAGGGCCGTCAGGCGCCCGGTGCCGCAGCCGAGGTCGACGATGCGGCGCGGCGCCGATGCGGGCAGGCGAAGCATCAGGTCCAGTCCGGGCCGCAGGCGGTGGTCCGCGAAAGCCTCGTAGAGAGCCGGCTCCCAGGCCGTTCCGGTCAGATCGCCGTGATGCATCTCAGCGCCCTCCCGCCGTTTCCGGCCGGTCGGGCCGGCCCGGGCCCCCGACGGCCCGGAATTCGAGCCACAGGCCGCACGCGGCGTCGGGCGCCACGAGCACCGCGCGCCCGTCGCCCTCCACGCGCACCTGCTCCACCGGGACCACTCCCTGCAGGGCCGCCAGCACCGCGTCCAGATCGGCGACCGCCACCGTGAGTCCGCAGATGGGCCGGTCGGGCCGCACCCGCTCGGCCGGCGGCAGCAGGCGCACCTCGCCCGACGGCAGGCGGGCCGCCCGGCAGGCGGCTCCCGACGGCGACGTCCACGCCACCGGGACCGGCCGCGCGCCCAGATCGTCGAGCAGGCGGTCGCTGCTCGGGTCGTCCGCCGCCCACCACACGGCCTGCAGGCCGGACGCGCCGTTGGCGTGGGCGAAGTGCTCGGGTCGATCGGTGGGCGACGCGTTGCGCCGTCCGAAGAAGACGTGGCCCAGCGCGGGATCGTCGATGGTGAGCAGGCCGCCCGCCCGCCGCAGCGGCCAGTCGACCGAGGTCAGGTGCCCCGCGGTCACCTCGAGGTCCGGTCCGTAGAAGCCGGCGTAGGCCGGGCCATCGCCCTCCGCCAGATGCCGGCGATAGGAGCGCGCCAGATCGTCGCCGGGCTCGTCGACCGTGAGCAGTTCGATCTCGGTGCCGTCGGGAAACTTCGCGTGCAGGTTGCGGATGCCGTTGGCGTGGTGCCGTCCGGGCTTCAGGGCGAAGCCCAGGGCCCGGTAGCGCGCGGCCGCCGCCTCGAGGTCGGCCACGACGACGACGACGTGGTCGAGTCCCGCCACGGGCAGTTCCGACGCCGTTGCGCCGCCGGACGGCAACAGGGCGCCGAGGACCACGAGCCCCAGGCGCGGGATCAGGGATCGGATCAAGGGACACCTTTCGGATGCGCGGGCGCCGACCCGGCCTAGCGGGTGGCCAGACGGCCGTGGCGCCAGAGGACGGCGCCGACGTTGGGCGCCCCCTCGCACAGTTCGATGGCCTGCTCGAGCTTGCGGCGGCACACGTCCTGGCCGTGCTCGCAGTTGGTGTGCGGCAACAGGGTCGCCAGCGGCGCCACCGCGCGGCTGTCGCCCAATTGGCCCAGGGCCCAGACGGCCCGATTGCGCTCGGCCACGGCGTAGTCCGGCGAGGTCGCGACGGCGAGCAGGGCCTCGACCGGATCGCCCGGCTCCCAGCTCTGGGCCGCCGCCACCGCGCCCCGCACCTGGCGGCC
This sequence comes from bacterium, assembly GCA_020440705.1. Taxonomy (NCBI): domain Bacteria; species bacterium. The sequence continues at coordinate 10,073 of JAGRNP010000128.1, forward strand.
GATGACGAGACTCGTCGCGGCCGCACCGCCCACCACCAGCACCAGCCCCAGCAGGAGCGCCCGCCAGGCGTATCGCCGCACGTTTCGGTTCATGACCGGCCTCCCCGTTGCGTCCGACCCAGTATACACGAATTCGGACCCGGCGCCGTCAGCGGCCCCACATCCCGTGCTGCAGCACCACCCGGTAGCCGTCCGGATCCTCGAAGGTGCGCCCCTCCCGGTCCCAGTAGGGATTGAACGACGGCACCGGATCGTATCCCTGCGCCGCCATGTGGGCCAGGGCCTCGGCCCAGACCCCGGCGTCGGGCAGGTACAGCACCAGCAGGTTGTCGGCGGTGGGCGCCCGCCCGGCCACGTGGCCCCGGCAGGCGGTGAACTCGAGGTGATACCCCGCCCCCGGATGCCCCAGCATCACGCCGTCGAAACCCTCGTGGTCACTGAACTCGCCCAGCACCGTGAAGCCCAGGCCGTCGCGATAGAACGCCACGACTTCGGCCATGCGGTCGGTGGGCCGGGCCACCCGCAGGTGCGCTCCGGCCAGGGCCGCCCCGAGCCCCGCGGGCAACCCCGCGCTCATGGCCGGCTCCCGACCAGGCGGATCCGCACCGGCGTCGTGTGCTCGCGCTCGCCCCGCGGCCCGAGCCCGCAGGTCAAGTCGTACTCGCCCGGCGGCGGCTGCGCGCCGTCCCACACCCAGACTTCTCCGCTGACGACCGACTCGCCGGCCGCGAAGGTGATCACCGGGGCGTTCATGGTGCACATGGGAGATTCGGGCGCGACCACTGCGCCGGCGGCGTCGCGCAGGGCGAAGCCGTACAGGCAGCCGCTCGCAAACCGCACGGCGAGCGGGTCGCCGCCCGGATTCGTCACCTGAAGGACCGTGCGCAAAGTGTCGCCCGGCGCGAGCACCAGCGGCCCCACCTCGGCGGTCAGGACCAGGCCGGACGCCCCCGGCGCCCCCAAGGCCGACCGCGCG
>JAGRNP010000129.1 GCA_020440705.1 bacterium
GGCCTCGTCCGGTGCGATGCCCATGGGGTCGGTCAGGGCGCAGCGGGGCAGTCCGGGGCCCACGGGAAAAACGAGATCCGATCCCAGGCGCAACTCGCCCCGCGGCAGGGGACCGCCGTCGGGCGCGTGCCAGGACACGCCGAGCCGGCCGTCCGCCGCGACCTGCACCGCGACCGTCGGCACCGGCGCGGCGCGGGGGAGCAGGAGCGTGCGGCGGGGGGGCGTGGCGCGGCCGGCGAGGTTGCGACCGCGGACCTCGAGCGTGTGGGGCCGGGGTGCGAGGGCGGCGGGGCGATCCCAGCTGACGGCGCCGCCGCCGGGCGCGACCCGCGGCGCGGTGGGAGCGTCATCGAGGCGGATCTCGAACGAGGCCGGGTCGGGCCCGGGGCCGTCCGCGACGAAGGACCACGTCAGGACCGCAGGGTCGCCCGCGGCGCCGAACCACACCGTGTCGGGCTGGGCGGGCGTCCAGCGCGGCAGGCCGGCGGCGAAGTAGTCGAGCAGGCCGAGGAAGTAGGCGTCGGCCTCCAGGCGCTGGCTGGCTGCGAGACTGAGGCGTTCGGCGATGACCGGGTGGCTGATCATGGCCGGCTCGCCGAGGACGGCCGGCACGGTGGCGTGGCGCAGGACGTGGAAATTGCCCGGTCGGATGCTGGCCGGCGAGATCTCGAGATTCAGCACGAGTTGGCGGTGGATGGCCCGCGCGAGGTCGAGGGAGGCCCCGTCGTCGTCGAGCGGGTAGTAGGTCTGGGTCTCGTTGATGGTGCGGTCCAGGGCGGCATTGCTGTTGTGGTGAATTGAAAGAAAAACATCGGGTTGCAGCGAGTCGCTCAAGGAAACTCTCATCTCGAGATCGTGGCTCAGGGAGCTGTCGGCGGGGCTCAGGAAATCCGTGTCGGCGGTGCGGGTGAGCCAGACTTCGGCACCGGCCCATTCGAGCAGCCCGCGCAGGTGCAGGGCCACCCCGAGATTGACCTCGGCCTCGGTGAGGCCGTTGGGGCCGACGGCGCCGCGGAAACGGCCCCCGTGGCCCGGATCCAGGACGATGCGCCGGCCGGCGAGGGCGGAGAGGTCGCGTCCGACGAGGGCCTCGGGGCGGCCGAGGTACCCGGGGATCACGGGGCCCGTGCCGGGGGCGGGCGGGCCCCCGCAGCCGGCGAACCCGGCGGCGACGGCCAGCAGGACGGCGAGAGCGGAAATCGGGGCGCGGCGGCGCTGGGGCAAGGGGGCCATGGTTCCATCCGGGGCCGGGGGAATGTCCAGTCGTGGCGCCATCGTACCGCCTCGGGCGGTTGCCCGCAAACCCGGAGTCCGTCTGGACAGGGGCGGGTCCGTCTGGTAACTTAGGCGCTCCTGGCGACCGGCCCCCGGCCCGCTCCGGCGGCGGTCACGATCCGATGCAGCGCGGACTGCAGTGACGACCATTCCCGGTGCCCCCGATGACCGATCTCTCCTCCCGTCTGCGGGAGTTGCCCCAGATCAGCGTGCTGCTCGCCGACGAGCGGCTGGCGCCCCTCCTGGCCGGCCGACGCCGGTCGTGGGCGACGCGCGTCGTGCAGGATGCGGTGGCGGCCCTGCGCGACGAACTGCGCACGGCGCGGGGTCCGGTCGCGAGCCGCGAGCAGTTGCTGAACCTCTGTGTCGAACGCGTTGAGGCCAAAGCCGCTACGCTCATGGGACGCTCGTGGACGCGGGTCCTGAACGGCACCGGTGTCGTGGTGCACACGAACCTGGGCCGGTCGTGCTTCCCCGTCGCCGCGGCCGACGCCGCCCGCGAGGTGGCGCTGCACAATTCGGATCTCGAGTTCGACCTGCCCTCGGGCACGCGCGGGCACCGGGGCCGGCGCGTGGAGGAGAAGGCCGCCCTGCTGGCCGGGGCCGCCGACGCCCTCGTGGTCAACAACAACGCGGCGGCGTTCTGGCTGGCCGTGCGCCAGTGCAGCGCCGGCGGTCGGGTCGTGCTGTCGCGGGGCGAGGTGGTGGCCATCGGCGGCTCGTTCCGCATGCACGAGATCCTGGCCGAGACCGGCTGCGAACTCGTCGAGGTGGGCACCACGAACCGCACCTCCCTCAAGGACTACCGGGCCGCCATGACGCCCGGCACGACGGTGGTCAAGGTGCACCGCAGCAACTTCGAGGTGGAGGGCTTCACCGAGGAGGTCGAGCTGGCCGAGCTGGCCGAGGCCTGCCGGGCGGCCGGCTGTCCGCTGGTGTACGATGCCGGCAGCGGGGCCCTCTTCCCCTACGTGGAGCTGGGGCTGCCCGCCGGCGAGCGGCTGCTGGCCGAAGACGTGGCCGCCGGCCCCGACCTGGTCACCTGCAGCGGCGACAAGCTGCTCGGCGGCTGCCAGGCCGGCATCATCTTCGGCGACCGGGAACGGGTGGCCGCCCTGCGGGCCCATCCCATGCGGCGCGCCTTCCGGGTCGACAAGACGACCCTGGCGGCCCTCGACGCGGTGCTGTCGGCCTACCTCGCGGCCGAGGATCGCCCGGCGATCCCGACCCTCGACCAGCTCGCCCTGACCCTCGACGACCTGCAGGCGCGGGCCGAGGGACTGCTGGCCCGCCTGGCCGACGGCGCGCCGGCCGGCTGGCGGGGCGCCGTGGTGCCCGGGCATTCGAGCGTGGGCGGGGGCTCGTTCTCCACCACGAGTCTCGAATCGCGTCTGGTCCAGTGGACCGGACCCAAGGACGAACTGGAGCGCTGCCACCAGCGGTTGCGGTCGGGAGATCCGGCCCTGGTCGGACGCATGAATCAGGATGGCCTCGCGGTGGACGTGCGCACGCTCGCCCCCGCCGAGATGGATCTGGTCGTGAAGGCATTCGAGGGGGCCTGGCGCAGCGGGGACACCGCCGCCGGCACCTTGGACTGAGCGAAAGGTCACCGTGGTGAGCGACAGGGACGACCTGCAGGGACCCGCCGGACTGCCCGTGCACGCGGTCGGTTGGGGGGCGGCCGAACTCGATTTCGAGCCGGGCGCCGAGTTCTGGAGCCGGGTCGAACGGATCGCCGGCGGCGGCGACCTGGTCGACGCCCTCGATGCCTGCATGAGCGGCCACTCGGCGCCGCGGGTGTGGCTCGTGCTGCACGAGCCGGGGCAGCCCGAACTGGCCGTGACCACCGCGATGGGCTTCGCCCGCGAACTGGCGGCCCGGGAGCAGGCGGCCCTCGTGCTCGATGCCGACGACCGCACCCAGACCCTGACCGGCCTGGCCGGCCGCCTCGAGCAGGAGGGCTGGATCGACCTCGTCCGCTACGGCACCTCGGTGCTGGCGGCCAGCGTGGCCCTGCCTTTCGCCGGCCGCCGCGCCTACCTGCTGGGCGTCGGCTCGTTCGCGCCCACCGACGTGGCGCCCGGCGAGATCGACCAGCTCGTGGCGCGTCTGCGGCGCCAGGCCGACGACCTCATCGTGGTCGCGCCCGCCGACGAACTGGGGGCCCAGTGGGCCCGGGCGGCCACGATCCGCGTGCTGTGCTGGGACCGGGCGAACCGGCCCGCGGCGGCGATCCAGGGTCTGATCGAGGATCTCAAGCTGCGCGGCCTGCCCCTGGGGGGGCTGGTGGGCTACGGCCTGCCCATGTCCGGTCGGGCGACCCCGGTGGCGGCGGTCGAGCCCGCGGGGGGCGCGCCGGCTGCGGCCCCGGACGTGCCCGCTGGTGCGTCCGCGAATGCGTCCGCGAATGCGCCCGCGGATGGGCCCACGGAATCGCCCGTGGAATCGCCTGGGGAAGTGCCCGCCGAAGTGCCCGCCGAAGTGCCTGCGGACCGGCCCGCCGACGCGCCCCGGCCCGCCGCGGAAACCGCCGGCGAACCGGCGGCGGATTCCGGGCACGAGCCCGAGACGCCGGCGCCTTCGGTTTCGGCGCGCCTGGCCGAATTGGCGGCAGCCGACGAGTTGGCGCAGGAATCGGCGCGGGAATTCGCGCAGGATGCGGCCGGCGAGGTGGATCCCTGGCGGGAGGAAGGCGACCTCCGCGAACCGGTGACCACCGGCGGGCGGCGGGGCACTTCGGGCGTGTTCTGGTTCATCACGATCGCTTCGGTCGTCGTCGTCGCGATCCTCGGGACCTACTGGTACAAGTACGTTCGGGTGCCGTCGAGCGGGTACTTCGAGCCCGTCGCGGTCGAGCGCCCGGCGCCCCAGCCGGTGGACCGCACCACCGGCGACATGGCCAATCTCGACGGGGGCGATGAGCAGGGGCGGGCCGATGGGACCATGCCCGCCGTCGATGCGGTGGCCCAGGACGCGACGGCGACCGGTACGCCCGGGGGCCCGACCGGCGAGGAATCGTCCGGCGGCGAGGCCGGGCGCGAAGACGACGTGGCGGCCGGCCCGGGGGCGGACGCGACGACGACCACTCCGCCGGGCGGCCCGGTTGCGGGCGCGGGCGGCGGCGACGTCGCGGCGGCCCCGGTCGCGACCGGGGGGAGCGATCCGGCGGACACGGCGGCGGCCGAACCGCGGTTCACCATGGATCCGTACCGCGCGACCGTGGGCGAGCGGGGCTGGGCCCTGCATCTGTACAGCTTCCCGGACAGCACCAGCGTCAAGGTGGAGCTGGCCGAACTGCACCGCCGGGGCTTCGAGACCGAGGTGCGGGTCGTGGAGACCGAGGAGAAGGGCCGCTGGTGGCGGGTCTACGTGGGTGATTTCGCCAGTCGGGCCGAGGCCCGCGCGGCGGCGCCCCTTTTGAAGAAGGAATTGCGGACCGATTGGGCGAATCCCACCCGGTTCTGAGACACCATCGCATCGCATCACGCCGGAACGGCAGCGGAAGGGTGACATCCGTGAGATTGAAAAGCATCGAGATCCAGGGCTTCAAGTCGTTCGTCGACCGCACGCGGCTCGAGTTCGACGAGGGCATCACCGCCATTCTCGGTCCCAACGGCTGCGGCAAGTCGAACGTGGTCGACGCCGTGCGCTGGGTGCTGGGCGAGCAGTCGGCCAAGACGCTGCGCGGCGGCAAGATGGACGACGTCATCTTCAAGGGGACGACCAAGCGGCGGCCGGTGGGCATGGCCGAGGTGACGCTCACCTTCGAGAACGACGACCGCGGCCTCCCCATCGACTTCGCCGAGGTGGCCATCAAGCGCAAGGTGACCCGCGACGGCGGCAGCGACTACTTCCTCAACGGCTCGCCCTGCCGCCTGAAGGACCTGCGCGACCTCTTCTTCGACTCCGGCGTGAACAACACGTCCTATTCGATCATCGAGGAGTCGATGATCAAGTCGATCCTGAACGAGAACAACACCGAGCTGCGCACGCTGCTCGAGGAGGGCTCGGGGATCACCAAGTACAAGGCGCGGCGCAAGGAGACCCAGCGCAAGCTCGACCGCACGCAGAGCGACCTGGTCCGCCTGTACGACATCATCGAGGAGATCGGGCGCGAGGTGCGCTCCCTGCAGCGGCAGGTGGGCAAGGCGCGGCGGCACCAGCGCCTGTTCAAGGAGATCCGGGCCCTCGACCTGGCCGTGGCCCAGCGCAAGCACCAGCTCTTCGACAGCCAGGAAGCCGAGGCCCGCGAGCGCCTCGAGGACTTCCGCACCCGCAGCGAGGAGGGCGTGGGCGAGCTGGCCGAGCTGCAGGCCCGGATCGAGACCGCCCGCCCGACCATCGACGAGCGCGAGGCCGAGCGGCGGCAGCTCGAGTCGGCGCTGCAGGCCTTCGAGGAGGAACTGCAGGAGACCGAGCGCCAGGCCCTGGTGCTGCAGCATCGCATCGACGAACACGCGCGGCGGGTCACCGATTCGGAGCAGGGCATCCGCGAGGCCGAGGTCCGGCAGCAGGAGATCGAGGGCCAGATCGCGCGCATGACCGAGCACCTGCACACCATCGAGGCCGAGCTCGAGACGAGCGGCGCCATGCTCACCGAGCGCTCGGAGGAGCTGCAGATCATGGAGGGGAACCTGGCGCGCGACCGCGAGGCCCTCGACGACGCCACCAGCCGCAACCTCGAGGTCATTGAGAACGATGCCAGCCAGCGCAGCCAGCTGCGCGAGCTGCAGGTCAAGCAGGAGAACCGGAACGAGCGCATGGGCATCCTGGCCGAGGACCGCGAGGCGGTGCTCGCCTCCGGGCGCGAGGCCGAGGGGCGGCTGGCCGAACTGCGCGGCGAGCGCGAGAGCGTCCTCGCCGAGCGGGCGGGGCTCCTCGAGGAGCTGGCTGCGCGCGAGCGCGAGCAGTCCGACCTGGAGGCGGCGACGGGCGACATCCAGGCCCAGTTGTCCGATCTGAACGGGAAGCGCGAAGCCGCCCGTTCGACCTGCGACCTGCTGCGGAAACTGCATCAGGAATATGAGGGTTACGGCCAGGGTCCGAAGGAGATCCTGAAGCGGCACGGCGGCACCGACCGGGTCACCGGCGGTCTGGCGGACCTGCTTTCGGTGGCGCCCGGCGACGCGCCGGCCCTGGAGATCCTGCTCGACGAGATGCTCGACGCGGTGGTGGTCAAGGACGGCGCCACGGCCGTGGCCCTGGTGCGCGAACTGCGCGAGGAGGAGATCGGCCAGGCCAGCTTCCTGTGCGGCGAGGGCTTCGGGGGCGGCGGCGCCGAGACGGCGACCATCACGGGCGGACGGCCCGGTGCCGAGGTCATCACCGGACCGGGCGCCGACCTGCCGGCCCTGCGCAACCTGCTGGCGCGGACCGTCATCTTCGACGACGACCAGGCGGCCGCCGACGCGGCGGCGGGCTGGTCCGGACCGGGCGTGGTGCTGTGCGTGAGCCGCACCGGCCTGCTGGTCACCAGCGAAGGGCGCGTGCGGGGCGGCCGCGGCGCCGACCAGGCCAGCACCCTGATCGGACGGCGGGAGAAGCTCGAGGAGATCGAGGCCGAGATCGCGGCCGTGGAGGCCCGGATCGAGGCCACCGGCGGCAAACTGGCGGCCAATCGGGCCCGCCGCGAGGAGCTGCGCGAGACCCTGGCTGCGGGGCGCGGCCGGCTCGCCGGCGTCGACGAGCGCATCAGCGGCCTGACGGTCGAGCTGGGCAACCTCGAGCACCGGCGCGACACCGCCGGCGCCCGCGCCGAGGAGATGGAGAACGAGCGGCGTCGCCTCGCGGCCGAGGTCGCCGAGCTGGCCGGACGCGAGCGCAACCTGACCGACCTGCTGGCCGAGAGCGGCCGCGCCCGGGAAGACAGCACGACGCGGCGCGACGACCTGCGCCGGCGGGTCGAGGAAGCCGAGATGTCCCGCGACGACGCCCGCGCCCAGGTCGAGGAGCTGCGTCTCACCCACCAGCGGCGCGAGTCGCAGAAGCGCGAGACCGAGACCGCCCTGGTGCACCTGCGCGAGAACGTGGCCGAGCAGTTCGCCCGGCGCGAGCGACTGGCGCAGGAGATCGAGGTGGCCCGGGACAACAAGGACTCCCTGGCCGAGGAGCTCGAGGTCAAGCGCGGGGTCCTGGCCAAGGGCATGGACGAGCGCGAGCGCCGGCGCAAGGTCGTGCGCGCGGCCAGCGAGGGCATCGCCACCCTGCACGAGGAGATGAGCGCCTGGCGCGACCGGGTGCAGGTGATCGAGAAGGCGCGGGGCGGCTTCCGCGAGCAGGCCCACGAGATGGAGACCCTGCTGGCGACCCTGGACATCAAGCGCAACAACCTCGAGGAGCGGGTCGAGGAGCAGTACAAGGGCAGCTACCACGAGTTGGTGACCAACTTCGACGCGGCCGACCTGCCCGGCGAGCTCGAGGTCGACGAGGGCGTGTTCCAGCTCGAGCAGGCCGAGCAGATCCTCGACGACAAGCGCGACAAGATCGGCGCGTTGGGCCCCATCAACCATCTCGCCCTCGAGGAGTACGAGACCAAGAAGGAGCGCCTGGACTTCCTCGAGAAGCAGCGTGACGACGTGGAAAAGGCCCGCGACGACCTGACCCGGGCCATCGCCGAGATCAACCGCACGGCCAAGAAGCGCTTCGTCGAGACCTTCGAGGAGGTGCGGCGCAACTACATCGCCGTGTTCCAGACCCTGTTCAAGGGCGGCCGGGCCGAGCTCGAGCTCGTCAAGACCGACGATCCGCTGGAGAGCCACATCCACGTCACGGCCCAGCCGACGGGCAAGGTCGTCGACACGGTGTCCCTGCTCTCGGGCGGCGAGCGCTGCCTGACGGCCCTGTCGCTGCTCTTCGCGGTCTACCTGGTCAAGCCCTCGCCGTTCTGCATGCTCGACGAGGCCGACGCGCCGCTGGACGACGCCAACATCGGCCGCTTCGTGAACATGCTGCGCGAGTTCAGCCGCTCGACCCAGTTCCTGGTCATCACCCACAACAAGCTGACCATGGAGACGGCGAACCACCTCTACGGCGTGACCATGATGGAGCCCGGCTGCTCGAACATCGTCTCGGTGAGCTTCCACGACGTGGCCGAGACCCAGAGCGACCAGGACCTGGGCAACGCCATCGCCAACCGGCGCAAGGCGGTCGACGAGTCGGAGGACAAGCGGGCCGCCGAGAACCGCCTGGACGACCGGCAGACCGAGATGACCCTGGACGGCGGCGCGGCCGCCGGTGACGAGACCGCCGGCGAGGCCGTCGCGGTCGAGGCCGACGGAACGGCGGACGATGCCGGCGAAGGACCGGATCAGGACGAGGCCATGGAGGCGAGCCAGTGATCCGTGGCGCCCTGAACCGCTTCCGCAACGGCCTGCGCAAGACGCGCGAGGGTGTCGTGGGGCGCCTGCAGAGCCTTTTCGGCGGGCGGGTGCGGCTGGACGAGGACACCCTCGACCAGATCGAGGAGCTGCTCATCTCGGCCGACATGGGCGTCAAATCGGCTGTCGACATCACGCGCAACATCGAGAAGCGCCTGAAGGAGGAGGGGGGCGAGGCCACCCTCGAGTCTGTGCTCGAGGTGATCCGGGGCGACGTGAAGCGCATCCTGACCACGGCCAAGCCGCGCATCAAGCCCCTGACCTGGGACGAGGACGACGGCGGCGCGCGCAAGAAGAAGAAGGGGGCCGCGGCCGACGTCGCCGCACCGGCGGCGGCCACCGACGGCCCGGAGGTCATCTTCGTGGTCGGCGTCAACGGCACCGGCAAGACGACCAGCATCGCCAAGCTCGCCCACCAGCTCAAGAGCGAGGGGCGGCAGGTGCTGCTCGCCGCAGGGGACACCTTCCGCGCCGCGGCGGTCGAGCAGCTGGTGATCTGGGCCGACCGCATCGGGGTCGAGTGCGTGCGGCAGGGCCAGAACGCCGATCCGGCGGCGGTGGTCTTCGACGCCCTGAACGCCGCCGAGGCGCGCGGCGCCGACGTGGTCATCGTCGACACGGCCGGGCGGCTGCACACCAAGACCAACCTCATGGACGAGCTCGGCAAGGTGGCGCGGGTGATCCGGCGCAAGACCGGCCGCGATCCCGAGACGCTGCTCGTGGTCGACGGCAACACGGGCCAGAACGGCCTGAGCCAGGCCAAGGTCTTCGCCGAGACGATTCCGGTGCAGGGCCTGATCCTGACCAAGCTCGACGGCACGGCCAAGGGCGGCATCGTCGTGGCCATCGCCGAGAGCCTGGGGCTGCCCGTGCGCTGGGTGGGCATGGGCGAGAAGGTCGAGGACCTCGCGGCCTTCGACGCCGACCTGTTCGTGGACGCCCTCTTCGCCGACTGGCGGGCGGGCGACGACGCAGGGGACGACTGATCGCCGGCCCCTGGTACCGGCGCCGCCGCAAGCGGCGCAAATCGGGCGGGCGCGTCGAGGACCTGCTCGACCGGCTGCGCGGCCGGGGGCGGGGGCGCGACGACGACCGCGGCCGCGGCGACGTCGACGACGGCCGTTTCACGGGATTCCGGAACTGCGACATCCGCCGCGAGCGGGAGCTCTTCGAGCGCCTGGTCGCGGCGGATTTCGCGTTCCTGATGGGGCAGCGCTTCGCCGCCGAGCCCCGCGTGCTGGCCGACCTGCTGCCCCAGTCGGTGGTCGGCCGCGCCCAGCAGGGCCACGGCCTCTTCGTCGACGAGTTCGGCACGAGCCTGCGCTTCCCCGACGCCACCTTCGACCGGGTGCTGACGGTTCTCGAGCGCGACGACCCCAACCTCAAGGGCCCCCTCGTGCGCGAACGGCGCGGGCGCATGCTCGCCGGCTTCGGCGAGTGGCTCCTGGCCCGCCTCGACGAACCCGAACTCGAGCTGGTCGTGGACGGTCGGCCGCTCTTCGGTCTCGACTTCCTCGCCGCGCGGCCGGTGGCCACGCGTCCGTTCCTGACCGGCCTGGTGCTGGCCGGCTTCATGGACGACTGGCAGTACCGCGAGGCCGCCATGTACCAGCACCGGAAGACCTTCGCCGGCGAGCCGTTCCACATCGGCGGCGGCGACATCCTCATCGTCGACCGCGAGAAGTTCGAGATGGCCGGACTGGGCGACACCGGCCGCGTGCCGTGGGACCGCGAGCAGCTGCGCATGCTCGAGGGGCTGGGCATCATCGTCCGCGACCGCCACCGCCCCTACAGCTGGCCCGACCACGACCAGGCCTATTTCCGGCGCTGCATGGGCGATGGCGTGTGCGACGACCTGGCGTTGATCGGCGTGGGGGCGCACCACGGCTACGACGCCATGCTCGGCGCCTTCGTCATGGACGCCATCGACACCTACGACAAGTACCTGCTGAACCTGGTCTGGGGGGGCTTCGACACCTGGCTGGCGGGACGCATCCAGCGCCACTTCAGCGACCGCGACGACAAGCCCCTGGTGGACGACCGGCTCATCGTCGACCTGATCCACTTCGCGGCCAAGCGCAACGACCCGACGGTGAACCTGAGCAGCTCGCACCGGCGCCTGATCCAGTTCGAGCCGCGGGCGGCGACGCCCACGCTGCTGAACCACTGGCGCTTCCTGCAGGGCGAGCCCCTGGACGACATCAAGCTCGGCTTCGCGCGCGTGCCCGCGGGCGAGTTCTACCCGGCCGCGGCGCGCCGGCTCGACGCCGCCGGGCTCGGCGTCAAGGCACCCACGTTCCTCGCGCC
>JAGRNP010000130.1 GCA_020440705.1 bacterium
CGGCGATCAGGTCCGGGCCGTCCTCTTCGAGCATCTGGGCCAGCAGGTCCACGCCGGGCTCGTCCGCCGTCGCGGCGGGCGCCGCCACCGCGGGCCCGTCGAGCAGGGCGTCCATGGCGCTGGGAACGGGCGCGAGATCCTCGGCCTCGGGGCCGGACGGGGCGTCCACCTCGACCGCCGCCGCGGCCACCAGGTCGTCGAGGCTGCCGCCCTCGTCATCGATGGCGAAGCAGCCCTCGTCGTCGACCTCTTCGGCGGCGGGGCTCGCGTGGTGCAGGAGAGGCGACTCGTCCTCGATCTCGATCTCGACGACCTTCTCGCCGGGCGCGTCGATGTCGGCGGCCACGTCGGCGAAGGACGTGTCGTCGACCGCGGGCGCCGCCGTCCCCCCGTCGAGGGCCAGGTCGCCGAAGGAGGATTGGTCGACCGGAGCCGCAGGCGGCGTCGCGGCGGGCGCGTCGGCAACCGGTGCGGCCGGCTGCGCGCCCCCCAGATCGACCGAACCGAAGTCCGCGAAGGCCCCGGTCTTCGCCGGTGCCGCCGGCGTCGAGCCGGGATGGAGCAGCCCGTTCCACTTGGCGAACTCGGGATAGTTCAGGAGCTCGGGCACCTTCGCCGTCAGGGCGTCCATGGCCTTGCGGGCTTCCTTCTCGTTGCCGCCGGCAAAGTCCATGCACAGCAGCAGGCAGGTGGCGCGCGCGCCCTCGAGCGGCATGGTCCACATGTTGAAGATCTGCGCCAGCCGCGACAGGATGACCCGGCTCTCCGGGAAGAGGTCGAAGAGGCTGCGGCACCGCTTGAGGAAGATCTCCTTGATGTCGCCCGTGACGTCGGCGCTGTTGTCGAGGAAGTGGACCGCGTGGTTCTCGCCCTCGACGACCAGCCCCTGGTTGGCGCGGGTTTCCGCGAGATACCAGTGGGCGTTCAGGTTCTCGGTCTCGTGGCGGAGGATCTTCTTGTAGATGGCCACCGCGTTGTTCATCAGGCCCGTGGCCCGGTACTTGGCGGCGGCGTTCAGGAAGTGGCGCACGGCGCGGGCCGTCTCCCCGCCCTTGAGGCAGAGGTCGCCCAGCTCGTTGATCACGGTCGGGTTGTTCTTGTCGCGCTCCAGGATCTGCTCGTACAGAGCGATCGCCTGGGCCCAGTTCTTCTTCTTCCCGGCCTGATAGGCTTCCTGCTTCAGTGTGCTGAGCTTGGACAAGAGTGCAGACCCCCGCAGTAACCGCTAGATGGGCCGTTTCCGGCCGTTCCGGGAATTCGGATGGCGAATTCCGTCGATTTCCTCAAGGGTTACATCGCCCAAAAAGGCGTCGGGTTAAGCGGGAATCTCCAGTCCGCCGGCGAAAACCCGCACGACGGGGTTGTGCCCGGCCCGATAGGGAACCAGGCGGTGGTCATCGCCGTCGAGGATCAGGAAATCGGCCGCCTTGCCGGGCGCCAGGGAGCCGACTTCGTCCTGCAGGCCCAGCGCCCAGGCCGAGTTCAGGGTCGCCCCCACCAGGGCCTCGGCCGGGGTCAGCCGCATCTGGGTGCAGGCGATGGCCATGATCAGGGGCATGGCCAGGATGGGGCAGCTGCCGGGATTGAAATCCGAGGCCAGGGCGACGGCGCAGCCCTCGTCGACCATGGCGCGGGCCGGGGCGTAGCCCTTCAGGCCGAGGGTGAAGACGGTGCCCGGCAGCATGACCGCCACCGTCGAGGCTCCCCGCAGGGCGCGCCGGCCGTCCTCGTCGATGCGGATGAGGTGGTCGGCCGAATCGGCCCCGAGCCGCGCGGCCAGCACGGCGCCGCCGAAGGCCTCCAGCTCGTCGGCATGGATCGTCAGGCGCAGGCCCAGGTCGCGGGCGCGACTGAGGATGATGACGCTTTCCTCCAGGTCGAAGACCGTCGGCTCGCAGAAGACATCGCACCGCTCGGCGAGCTTCTCGCGCGCGACGCGGGGCAGGATCTCCTCGGTGATCAGCCGCACGTAGGCCGCGCGATCGTCCTTGTACTCGCGCGGGATCTCGTGGGCCGCCAGGCAGGTGCGCACGGTGCGCATGCCCGTCCGCTCGGCCGCGGCACGCGCCGCCCGCAGCATCTTCAGCTCGTCGTCGAGGGTCAGGCCGTAGCCGCTCTTGATCTCGACGGTGGTGGTGCCCCACGCCTGCATCTCGCGCAGGCGGGTCACGGTGAGATCGGTGAGCTCCTCTTCGCTGCGCGTGCGGGTGTCGGCCACCGAGGCGTGGATGCCGCCGCCGGCCGCCGCGATCTGGAGGTAGGTCTCCCCCTTCACGCGCCGCTCGTACTCGTCCTGCCGGGTGCGGCCGAAGACGGCGTGGGTGTGCGGATCGACGAAGCCGGGTATGACCGCGCGGCCCCCGGCGTCGATCACCGTGACGCCGGCAGGACGTTTCCCGTCGGGCCAGAGGGCGGCGCACAGGTCGGCTTCCGGACCGTGGCCGGCGACGCGTCCGTCGGCCACGGCCAGCGCCGCGTCCGGGACCTCGCCGAGCAGCCCCATGTCGGCGCGCCGCCGCGGACCGCGGGCGTCGGCGGCGGGCACGTCGAGGGTGCAGAGCTGGCCGATGTTCGTGACCAGCAGGTCGATCCCGGCGGAACCGTCGCGGGCGGCGTCGGTCAGGCGGACGGTGGGGCTCATGTCGCGGACTCCTCGGTTCTCCCGCCGCGCGGGCTCAGTCGATCTGCAGGGTGATCAGGCAGGCGCGGGTGGCGCCGGGCAGCTCGCCGCGCCGCAGCCACGCGGCCACGTTCGTGACGTCGTCGCTGAGGGGCCGGTCGCCCGGGGCGAGATCGACGCGGCCGGACAGGGCCTCCATCAGGTCGGCCAGGGGTCCGGACAGGGACAGGGCCTCCCGCCCGCCGCGCGCCGCCAGCTCGGGCCGCGTGATGTACTGCAGCGCGCGTCCGGCGGTGATCATCTCCAGGGCGACCACGGCCTCCACCCGCGACAGCACGCCGTCGAGCTTGAGCGCGGACACGCTGCCCATGGAGACGTGGTCCTCCTGGTTGTCGCTCGTGGGCACCGAGTCGACCGCCGCGGGAAACGCCTTGCTGCGGTTCTCGGTGACGAGGGCGGCCGCCAGGAACTGGGCGATCATCAGGCCCGACTCCAGGCCCGGCTCGTTGGCCAGGAAGCGCGGCAGCCGCCCGCCGTTGCCGCCGAGCAGCAGGTTGATGCGGCGCTCGGCGATGTCGGCGAGCTCGCTCACGGCCTGGTAGAGGAAGTCGAGCTGCAGAGCCAGGGGCTGGCCGTGGAAGTGGCCGCCGGTGACGACCTGCTCCTCGTCCGGCAGCAGCACCGGATTGTCGGTGACCGAGCCGGCCTCGCGCAGCATCACCGCGCCGACCTGCCGCACCACGCCGAGGGTCGCGCCGAGCACCTGCGGGCTGCAGCGCACCGAGTAGGGATCCTGCACGCGCGCGCAGTCGCGGTGACCGCTCAGGATGGTCGAGCCCGCGAGCAGGGAGCGGAAGCAGGCCGCGATGTCGCCGATCTCGCGATGGGGACGCAGGGCGTGGTAGCTCTCGCCGAAGGGCAGGGCGCTGCCCTCGAGGGCCTCGAGGCTGAGGGCGGCGGCGAGGGTCGCCCGCCGCACGAGGCGCATGGCGCGCTCGACCGCGAGCAGGCCGAGGCTGTTCATGAGCTGGGTGCCGTTGATGAGGGCCAGGCCCTCCTTCGCCTCGAGCACCAGGGGATCGCGCCCGCGCGCCGCCAGTTCCGGTCCCGCCGGGATGCGGTTGCCGTCGGCGTCGATCAGGTGCCCTTCGCCCATGAGCACGAGGGCCAGGTGCGAAAGCGGCGCCAGGTCGCCGGAAGCGCCCACCGAGCCGCGCGACGGGATCCAGGGGTGCAGCCCCGACTCGAGCAGCCACAGGAGCTGTTCGACCACCGCCACGCGGGCACCGCTGAAGCCGTGGGAGAGGCTCTGCGCCCGCAGCAGGATCATGCCCCGCGCCTCTTCCCGGTCGAGTGGGCGCCCCCAACCCACCGCGTGGCTGCGGATGAGGTTGCGCTGGAGCTGGGCCAGGTCGCCGGACGGGATCACCGTGTCGGCCAGTTTCCCGAAGCCCGTGTTCACGCCGTAGATGCGGCGATCCGATTCGAGCAGCCGCTGCCGGAAGGCGTCGCACCGCGCGATGCGGTCGCGGGCCCCGTCGCCCAGGCGCACCGGCACCTCGCCGCGGCAGATGCCGGCGTAGGTCGCCAGGTCCAGGGTGTGGTCTCCGATCACGAACGGGGTGGGTGACGGGCTCACGGCGAGCTCCCCTCCGGACTCAGGTGCGCTGGAAGAACCCGTTCACGCGGGCCAGCAGGTCGGCGGTGTCGCCGAAGCCGGCGGGCATGACGGGCAGCGAATGCAGAAACGTAGTCCCGTAGTTTTTGGTGTGCAAACGGTTGTCGAGGATCAGGACGACTCCGCGGTCGCCCGTGCGCCGGATCAGCCGGCCGAAGCCCTGGCGCAGACGCAGCACCGCGTCGCGCACCATGAACGAGGTGAAGGGATTCTCGCCGGCGGCCTGGATGCGGTCGCAGCGGGCCTCGACCCACGGGTCGTTGGGCACCAGGAACGGCAGCTTGGTGACCACGAGGATCTCGAGATCCTCGCCGGGAAAGTCGACACCCTCCCAGAAGGTGTTCGTGCCCAGCAGCAGGGCCCGCCGGCTGCGGCGGAACCGCGCCAGCAGCGCGCCGGTGGCGGTGCGCGGCGACTGGGCCAGCACGACCGGGTCGTCGCTGCCCGCGGCCGGATCGTCGGTCAGTCCGGCGGTCGCGAGCGTGTCGGCGGCCTCTCGGATCAGGCGGTAAGACGTGAACAGGCCCATGGTCTTGCGACCGACGCCGTGCATGAGGGCGGCCAGCAGCTCGCCCACCGCCGGGCCGAAGTCGGGCGCGTTGGGATCGGGGAAGTGGCGTGGCGTCAGCACCAGGGCCTGGGCGTGGTAGTCGAAGGGCGACGGGCTGGTGTGGGTGGCGCAGGCCGGCCGGCGCCGGGTCAGGCCGAGCTCGCCCATCATGTGGGTGAAGTCGTCGCCCACGGCCAGGGTGGCGCTCGTCATGATCGGGGTGCGGCCGCTCTCCTGCCAGGCCTCGCGCAGCACGCCCCCGGCCTCGAGCAGCGTGGCGCCGAGGCGGGCGACGCCGCGCTGCCGACCGGGCTCGAACCACGCCACCCAGCCGTCGTCCGGATCGGCCACCAGGAAGTGGACGTCCGCATGCAGCTGACGCAGGAGCTGGCCCGCCTGGGCGAGCTGCGCCAGGTCGTCCTCGAGGTTGGCCGAGAGGTCGTCGATCTGGGAGACCTTGCCGGCGAGCCGGGCGAAGGTGTCGGCGGCCTCGGTCAGGTCGTCGGCGAGGGCCGCGAACTCGGGCCGCAGGGCCCCGAAGACCTCGTCCTTGTCGCGGATGCGCACCCGGCCCGGCCCCCGCCGGGCCGCCGGCAGCAGCACGTCGACCCGCTCGCCGAGACCCTGCCACCAGGCGGTGAAGCTGTTGAAGACGCGCCGCACCGAGCCCGCGAAGTCGGTGCACAGGGCCGACGCCCGTTCGCCTTCCGGCCCGTGACGCTCGAGCCGCGACGCCACCAGCCCGATGCGCTCGGGCACCGGACCGCGGCCGCGCACCTGCCCGAGCAGCTCCTCCACATCGCCCAGCCGCCACAGGCCCACCGCCACGGCGTGGGTCTCCAGGGTCACCTCGGGCAGCCGGTGGGCCTCGTCCACCACGAGGTGGTCGATCTCGCCGAGCAGGGTGTGGCCGGCCTTCTGGTCATGCAGCAGCAGGCTGTGGTTGACGACGAGGACGTCGGCGCCGCGCGCGCGGCGGCGGGCGTTCTGGACGAAACAGCGGTCGCCCTCGTAGCACAGTCCGGGCAGGCAGAGATCGGCGGCGTCGAACAGGGTGGGCGTCTCCACCGCCAGCAGCGGGTGCGCCGCGATCTCGTCGCGCATGCCGTCGCGCGTCTCCTCGAGCCAGAGCCGGAAGGCCACCGCGCGCAGGGCCGACGGCAGGTCTTCCACCGGTCGCGAGAGATAGGAACGGCGCTGCCGCAGGCACAGGTAGTTGCGGCGCCCCATGAGCAGGGTGAAGCGACGCTCGCCCAGGAGCGGCCGCAGGCGGGGCAGGTCCTGCGCCATGATCTGGGTCTGCAGGGCCCGGGTGTGGGTCGAAACGCAGGCGCGCGTGCCATGGGCCACGACCTTCGCCACCAGGGGCACGAGGTAGGCCAGGGTCTTGCCCACGCCGGTGCCGGCCTCGACCAACAGGGCCTGCTCGTCGCGCAGGGCGGCCGCCACCCGCTCCCCCATGGTCGCCTGCTCGACGCGCGGCGCGAACTCGGGACCGTACAGGGCGCCCAGGCCCGCCGGGCTGCCGAGCCATGCTCCGACCGCGGCCGGGTCCGGCGCCGGGGGCGACACGGCGGCCACGGGTCCGGGTGCCGCGGGCGGCGCGGGGTCGGACGGGTCGGGGGGCACGAGCGCCGTGTCCAGGATGTCGAAGAGGGGTTCGAGATCGGGCCGGAAGCCGGCGGTGAGGCGGCGGCAGTCCTCCCGCAGGCCGGACTCGCGGCCGCGCCACCAGGCCAGGCGGCGGCGGAAACGGCGGGCCGCCGACCGCAGGGCGGTCTCCACGGCCAGGCGGTCGCCCCCGGCGTCGTCCTCGTGCCCGGCGTCGAGCGGGTCCAGCAGGGACCACAGGAGACCTTCGCCCACGAGCAGCCCGTCCCGGGCGGTCGCGGCGGGTTCGGCGCGCGCGGCCGCCACGACGGCTCCCGGATGGTCCGGATGGGCGTGGGATGGCGTGTCGAATTCGACGATGCGGTCGCCGGTGACCAGGTCGATGCCCAGCCAGAGGGGGCGGCCCGGCCGCGGCCATTCCCGCAGCAGGATCAGGTCGCGCTCGTTGCCGGCGGCGTCAGGCGTCATCGCCACTCGCCCCGACATCCAACGGATTGTCCTGCAATGCGGTTATGAATGCGGCTTCATCGAGGATCTCAATCCCCAGCTCGGTCGCCTTGTCGAGCTTGCTGCCGGCCTTCTCCCCGGCCACGAGCACATCGGTCTTGCGGCTCACGCTGCCGGTGACCTTGCCGCCCCGGGCCTCGATCTCCCGCTTGGCTTCGCTGCGGGTCATCTCGTGCAGGGTCCCGGTCAGCACGTAGACGCGCCCGGCAAAGTCGTTGTCGCCCACGACGGCGACCTCCGGCGGGGGCAGCTCCTCGCTGGCGCGGAAGAAGCCCACCGCACGCAGCTGGTCCACCAGGTCGCGACCGCCGGCCGAGGCGAAGAAGGCCGTGATCACGTCGGCCACGATGGGGCCGATGTCCGGCAGGTCGGCCAGCGCCGCGGCGTCGGCGGCCAGCAGGGCGTCGATGTGCGGATGATGGCGGGCCAGGGTGAGCGCCGTCGTGACCCCCACCTGGGGAATCCCCAGGGCGAAGATCTTGGCCGCCCACGGGCGCTCGACGGCCCGGGCCAGGCCCTGCCCCAGGCGCTCGGCCGACTTCTCGCCCCAGCCGGGCAACCCGGCCACCACGTCCAGGTCGAGGCGGAACAGGTCGGCCGGACCGCGCACCAGGCCCTCGGCCAGGAAGAGATCGATCGAGCGGCCGCCGAGACCCTCGATGTCGCAGGCGTCGCGGCCGGCGAAGTGGCGCAGGCGTCCGGCCAGCACCGCCGGACACAGAGGGTTCAGGCAGCGCACCGCCACCTCCCCCTCGGCCCGCGTGGCCGGCTCGTCGCACACCGGACAGGCTTCCGGCACGGGGATCGTCCGCTCGTCGCCCCGCCGGGCGTCGACTTCCACCCGCAGCACCTTGGGGATGATGTCGCCACCCTTGACCACCGTGACGCGGTCGCCGATGCGGATGTCCTTGCGCTCGATCTCGTCCCAGTTGTGCAGCGTGGCGCGGCTGACCGTGGTGCCGGCCAGCTGCACCGGTGCCAGCTCGGCCACGGGCGTGATCACGCCGGTGCGCCCCACCTGCAGCGTCACGTCGCGCAGGGTGGTGACGGCCTCCTCGGCGGCGAACTTGTAGGCCAGCCCCCAGCGCGGCGCCTTGGCCGTGAATCCGGCCAGCACCTGCAGGTCGCGGCTGTCGACCTTGATGACCGCCCCGTCGATCTGGTAGTCGAGCTCCGGTCGCCGCGCCTCCAGGTCCGCCAGCCGCGCGGCCAGCTCGTCCAGGTCGGCAGCCGTGTCCAGGAGCGGATTGGCGGGCAGGCCGAGGGCGGCGATGGCCGCCATCTCGGCGCAGTGGGTGGGGAATTCGTGTTCCGGGCCCGGCTCCGCCCCGCCGGCCGTCGCCAGCGGGAAGAGCTGGTAGAAGAAGACCGACAGCCCGCGCCGCCGCACCTCCTCGCAGTCGAGGGTCTTGAGGGTGCCCGCCGTGGCGTTGCGGGGGTTGGCCAGGACATCCAGGCCCGCCGCCTCGCGCTCGGCGTTCAGTTGGGCGAAACGCGTCAGGCCCAGGTACGCTTCGCCGCGCACCTCGAATGCCGTGACGCCCGGCGCCGGAAAGACGTCGGCCCAGCCGTCCGCCAGGGTGCCCGGGATCTCGGCGAAGGTCGCCGCGTTGGCGGTGATGACGTCGCCGGCGCGGCCGTCGCCCCGGGTCAGGCCCAGGCTCAGCCGGCCGTCGGCGTAGCGCACGGCCAGGGCGACGCCGTCCATCTTGGGCTCGACGGTGTAGCGCAGGGGCTCGCGCTCGAGACGGGCGCCGAGGTCCTTGCGCAGGCGCGCATCGAAGGCCGCCACGTCGGCCAACTCGTAGCTGTTGGCCAGGCTGAGCATGGCCCGGCTGTGGGGCGCACTGGCGAAGCGGGTGTCGGTGTCGGCGCCCACACGGGCGGTGGGGCTGTCGCCGTCGGCCAGGTCGGGAAAGCGCTCCTCGAGGGCCCGCAGACGGCGGTCGAGGGCGTCGTACTCGGCGTCGCTGATCTCGGGGGACGCGTCCCGGTAATAGAGACGGTTGTGGCGCTCGAGTTCGGCGCGCAGGTGCGCCGCCTCGGCGCGCGCGGCGGTGAGGTCGTCGGGCAGGGGGGCCTGGTCCATGGCGCTCCACGCTCCGGCCTCGGCCGCGGGCGCGACGGGCCGGACGATCAGAAGGTTTCCAGCAGGGTGACGTGCAACTTGGCCTGGTCGAAATCGACCGTGCCCGGGAAGCCCACCGCCAGGGAGATGTCCCCGCCGGGCGTGCGGGCGAAGATGCCCAGGCCGTAGCCCCGGGGCCAGCCCCGCCGGCGCAGCAGGTCGCCCGGGTCGGCGGCGGCCGGGTCGGTGGTCCAGAACTCATAATAGCCGAGGTCGTAGAACGCGTAAAGCCGTGAGCCCCGCGGCCTTCCGATGCGCGCCTCGACCGCCCCCCACGCCGCCTGGCGCCCGTGGAACTCGTCCTCCCGGTAGCCCCGCAGGGAGTTCGCGCCGCCGAAGCGGAACTGCTCGGACAGGGGCACATCGCGCTCGCCGCCCGTCAGCTGCCGGAAGCTCGCGCGGCCGAACAGGCTCAGGCTGCCGCCCACCCACCACTCGCCGCCGAGGTCGCCGCGCAGGATCCGCTGGGTCGAGGCCTCGCCCAGCTGCGCGCTCGCGCCGGTGCTCGAGTCGGTCCGCGCCGTGGCGCTGCGCCAGGCGGTCTCGATGCCGAAGATGCCCTCCCAGCCGCTGCGCGAGCGGTCGCCGCGGCGATGCTCCACGGCCCCGCTGGCCCGCACGCGCCCGGTCCGTTCGAGCGCACCGACGGGGTAGGTGGTGCGGTCCCAGCCGAAGCCCAGTTCGACGCCCCACAACGCGACCACGGGCAGGTTCCAGGTGTTGTCGATACGGAACCTCGTGTAGACGTCGCGCTGCACCTCGTTGTCCACCGCCAGGCCCATGTCCAGGCCCGTGCCGAAGGCCAGCGGTTCGAGATAGGAGAACCCGAAGCGGCTGCGGTCCTGCCCGTCGTCGCGCCAGCCGACCTGCAACTTCCGGCCCGACCCGCCCATGTTCGGCAGGCGCAGATCGACTTCGCCGCTGAGCCGGCTGCCCCCCTCGTCGCGGCGGCTGAGTCCGAGCACGACCTGCAGCCGGTTCACCTTGGTGCGGGGCACCACCGGGAAGTGGACCCCCACCGTGTCGGGGGCCGTGGTGGTGTAGACCTGGGGCTCGCCGAGGGCTGCGTAGAGGTCGCGGGCGTAGAGGCGTTCCACGGCGCGGGCCAGATCCGAGTGCCGGAACGGCTCGCCCGCCCCCAGGCCCGACGCCCGCGCCAGGAAGCGGCGGCCCCGGGCCGTGGGCAGGTCGCTGGTGATGGGCCCGAGCCGGGCGGCCTGGCCGGGGATGAGCATGGCCAGGACGCGCACCGCGTGGGTGGTGGTGTCGCTCTCCACGCCGCGGGAGACCCAGCGCGCGAAGGGGTGCCCCGCCTCGCCGGTGCCGGCCAGGACCCGGGCGATGGCCCGTTCGATCTCGGCCGGACGGAACGGCTCGCCCGGCCGCGGCAGCCAGGTGTCCAGCAGGTGGTCGCGGCCCGGAAAGTCGTCGCCGGTGACGTCCCACGCACCCACCGTCCACACGGGGCCCGGCGCCACCCGCAGGGTGTCCCCGCGCAGGGTCACGGTGGCGGTCAGATGGCCGCGCCCACGCCAGCGATCACGCAGGCGCGCCTCGACCGGACGCAGCGAGACCGCCGAATCGGCCTCGACGTGGGCGGCGGCCGCCATGCGGTCCAGCAGTTGCCGCACCTGGCCGCCGGTGTCGGCCGCCGCCGCGGCGAGGGTGAGCGCCGCTTCGGGCGCCGCCAGGCCGCGCAGCCAGCGGACGTCCTCGCG
>JAGRNP010000131.1 GCA_020440705.1 bacterium
CGCCGGCGACTGGAACGACCTGGACGACACCGTGCGCCGACGCCTGAAGGACCTGGGCTACTCCGAGTAGTCGCCCTTGCGACCGGAGCCGAACGGACGACGGCCCGGATCCCCTGCGGATCCGGGCCGTCGTCGCCTTCGCAGCGGGACCTCGGGCGGGAGCTACACCTCGACCGCCAGCTCGGCCACCTTGCGGGCCAGGGCCAGGAACGCCTCGCGCACCGGCCCCTCCTCGCGGGCGGCGGGCTTGCCGGCGTCGCCGCCCTTGCGGATGGCCGGGTCGATGGGGATCTCCGCGAGCAGGGGCAGGTCGTACTGCCGGGCCACCTCGGCGCCGCCGCCGCGGCCGAAGATGTCGAACTGCTGGCCGCTGTCCGGACACACGAAGTAGCTCATGTTCTCGACGATGCCCAGCACCGGCACCTCGGTCTCGCCGAACATGCGGATGCCGCGGCGCACGTCGGCCAGGGCGACCTCCTGCGGCGTGGTGACCATGACCACGCCCGACAGGGGCACCTGCTGCACGAGGGTGAGCTGGGCGTCGCCGGTGCCCGGCGGCATGTCGACCACGAGGAAATCGAGGTCGGACCACTGCACGTCCTTGAGGAACTGCTTGATGGCCGAGAAGACGAGCGGCCCGCGCCAGATCACGGGCTGGTCGGGGGGCAGCAGCAGGCCCATGCTGATGATCTGCAGGCCGTGGGCCTTCACGGGATGGATCTTGCGGTCGTCGGTGACCTCGGGGCCCTCCGTCAGCGCGAGCATCGTCGGCACCGAGGGGCCGTAGACGTCGGCGTCGAGCAGGCCCACCTTGTGGCCGTTGTCGGCCAGGGCCAGGGCCAGGTTCACCGCGACCGAGGACTTGCCGACGCCGCCCTTGGCGCTGGCCACGGCGATGACCTTGCGCACGCCGGGCAGCTTGGCGCGGTCGGCGAAGGGGTCGGGCGACTGGCCGTGGGGGCCGCGCGGGGCCTGCTTCGGCCGGCTGCGGTCGTCGATGGGCACCTGCACGGAGAGCACGCCCGGCAGCGCGGAGACCCGGGCGGCCACGTCCTCGCGGACCTTGGCGATGGTCTCGTCCTTCTCGGTGGTCTTGACCACCGTCACGACGACCTCGCCGCCGGTGACCTTGATCTCGCCGATGAGGCCGATCTTCACCACGTCGACCTTCGTGCCGGGGACGTGGACCTCCTTGAGGGCCTCCATGACGATTTCGGGATTCAGGTTCGGGCTCACGACGGGACTCCTTGGCGACGGGTCGGCGCGCGGCGCTTGCGGCGGGCGGACCGGTAGGGATGCGGGTTCAGGGTCGATGGCGCGGATCGTCCAGGACGTCCGCGAGAATGCGCGCGTGGTCGAAGGCCAGCTCCGGCAGGGCGTCGAGCGGATGCCACGCCGCGCGGGCGGCGTCGTCGCCCCCGGCCACGGCCGGCGGCGGGCCGGCGAGCCGGGCCACGTACACCACCGAGACCGTGTGGCCCCGGGGGTCGCGGTCGGGCCGACCGTAGGTGCGGAACTGGCGGAAACCCGGGTCGGGCAGGCCGGTCTCCTCGGCGATCTCGCGCACCACGGCGGCGTCGATGTCCTCGCCGTAGTCGACGAAGCCGCCGGGCAGGGCCCAGGCCCCCCGGAAGGGTTCGCCGCCGCGCTCGATCAGCAGCACCCGCGGCTGCCCGCCGCCGGCGAAGACCACGCCGTCGACGGTGAGGGCCGGATTGCGGAATCCGGCCCCCGATGCCCCTGCCGCCTGGGCGGTCACGCTACTCCTGGCCGAACGAGGCCAGCGCGGCTTCGCAGCTGTCGAAGGTCTCGAAGACCATCTTGAGCTGGGTCACGTTCAGGATGTTGTCGATGCGGTCGCTCACGTTGCAGATCTTCAGCCGGCCGCCGTTCTTCTTCAGCGTGTGGAAGCCGGAGACGAGGATGCCCAGGCCGGTGGAGTTCACCCAGCTGACCTTGCTCATGTCCAGCAGCACGTCGACCTGGCCGGCCGCGATGAGGGTCTTGATCTCGGACATGAACTTCTCGTGGTCGGGCCCGCCCATGATCTTGCCGGACAGGTTCAGGACCATCACCTCGCCTTTGTCGCTCTGCTTGATATTCAATGCGCCCTCCCGGTGCGGAATGTGCGTCCATGGTTCTTGTGCCAGTGCATATATGATAGAGTCGGGGCGAGCGGTTTCCAACCCGGATTATCGGACCAGATCCCGGGAGGTTCCCATGTCCGCCGTCCGCAGCCCCGTCCTCAGCGGCACCTGGTACCCCGACGACCCCGCGCGGCTGCGCCGGGAGGTCGATGCCTTCCTCGCCGACGCCGTCGCGGCCGACCGTCCCCGCGGCCGCCCCCTCATCGCCGTGGTGCCCCATGCCGGCTACCTGTACAGCGGCGCCACCGCCGGACGCCTCTACGGCCTGCTGCGCGACGCCGCGCCCCGGCGGGTCGTGATCCTGGCGCCGAACCACCGGGTCCCCCTGCGCCGGCTGGCGCTGAGCGGCGCCGCCGCCTACGCGACGCCCCTCGGCGAGGTCGCCGTGGACACGGCCGCCGTGGACCGTCTGGCGGCCTCGCCCGCCTTCGCCGTCGACGACTCGGCCCACGCCGAGGAGCACGCGGTGGAGATCCAGCTGCCCCTGCTGCAGCGCACCTGGCCGGAGGCGGTGCCCCGCATCGTGCCGGTGCTCGTGCCGCGGCTCGAACCCGCCGTCGTCCGGGCGGCCGCCGCGGCCCTCGGCGAGGTGCTCGACGCCGGGACCCTGCTCCTCGTCTCGACGGACCTGACCCACTACGGCCGCTCGTTCGGCTACGTGCCCTTCACCGACGACGTGCCCGCCGCCCTCGAGCAGCTCGACGCCGGCGCGATCCTGAAGGTGCTGGCCGGCGATCCGGCGGGCCTGCGCGCCTTCGGGGAGCGGACCGGCATCACCATGTGCGGCCTGGAGGCGGCCGCCCTGGCCCTGGAGACCGGCCTGCCCGCCGGCTACGAAGGCGCCCTGCTCGACTACCGGCGCAGCGGTGACCGCGACGGCGACTACTCGGTGTCGGTGAGCTACGCGGCGGTGCTGCTCTGCAGCGGCGAGCCGGCCGACGCGGCCGGACGGGCGCCATGAGCGCCGGCGCCGGCCTGCTGACGGCCCCCGAGAAGGCCCTGTTGCGGGAGATCGCCCTGCTGGCGGTGGCGGCGGCGGCCCGGGGCACCACCCCGCCCGATGCCCAGAGCCTGGCCCTGGCCGCCGCTGTCGCCTGGGAGCCGCGCCTGGCCGCCCCGCGCGGCGCCTTCGTGACCCTGCACCGGGACGGTCGCCTCCGCGGCTGCATCGGCCACATCGAGGGGCACCTGCCCCTGGCCGAGACCGTGGCCCGCAACGGGCGGGCCGCCGCGTGCGAGGATCCCCGCTTCCCGCCGGTCGGCGCCGCCGAACTGCCCCGCCTGACCCTCGAGGTCTCGGCCCTGACCCCGCTGCGGCCCGTGGCCGGTCCGGACGACATCG
The DNA here is from genome assembly GCA_020440705.1 of bacterium. NCBI lineage: Bacteria > bacterium. The sequence goes on from JAGRNP010000131.1 coordinate 3,490, forward strand.
TGGTCGGCGAACACGGCATCGTGCTGGACAAGGGCGGGCGCCGCGCCGTCTTCCTGCCCCAGGTGGCCACGGAGCAGGGCTGGAACCTGGTGACGACCCTCGGCCACCTGGCCCTGAAAGCGGGGCTGGGACCCGCCGGATGGCAGGAGGGAGCACGATTTCACGTCTTCGCAGCCGAAGTTTTCTAGTTGTTAGAACGGTGTAAACGGGCTATTTTCTGGGCCCGTGCTTTCTGCGGCGAGGCCATGGTGGGTCGTCGTCATCGGACCGGTGCCCCCTGCCGGTCTTCATCCCCGATCTCCGAAAGAGACGGTGACCATGGGTTTGCTGGACAAAGTCGCGAAATTCCAGACCGCCAGGCAGCTGATGGCCGCGGATCTGTACAACTACTTCCGCGTGATCGAGTCCGCCCAGACCAACACGGTCCGGTACCAGGGGCGTGAGATCATCATGCTCGGGAGCAACAACTACCTCGGGCTGACGAACCACCCGAAGGTGAAGGAGGCGGCGCGGGAGGCCATCGCCAAGTACGGCACGGGCTGCGCGGGCTCCCGCTTCCTGAACGGCACCCTCGACATCCACATCGAGCTCGAGGAGAAGCTGGCCGCCCTGGTGGGCAAGGAGAAGGCCCTCGTCTTCAGCACCGGGTTCATGGTCAACCAGGGCGTCCTGAGCTCCATCGCCGGCCGCGGCGACACCATCATCGTCGACCGCACCGACCACGCCTCGATCATCGACGGCGCCCGCCTCAGCTTCGCCGACGTGCGCAAGTTCCGGCACAACGACATGGAGAACCTCGAGCTGGTGCTCGCGTCGGAGAGCGAACGCGGCAAGCTGGTCATCGTCGACGGCGTCTTCTCCATGGAGGGCGACATCGCCCGGCTGCCCGAGATCGTGGCGCTGTGCAAGAAGCACGACGCGACGCTCATGGTCGACGACGCCCACGGCGTGGGCGTGCTGGGCGACCACGGCCGGGGCACCTGCCACCACTTCGGGCTCACCGACGACGTCGAGCTCATCATGGGCACCTTCAGCAAGTCGCTGGCGTCGGTGGGCGGCTTCGTGGCCGGCAGCGCCGAGGTGATCCACTACATCCAGCACATCGCGCGGGCCCTGATGTTCTCGGCCAGCATGCCCCCCGCCTCGGTGGCCTCGGTCTCCGCCGCGGTCGACGTGATGCTCGAGGAGACCTGGCGGCACGAGGCCCTCTGGCGCAACAACGACATCATGCGCGAGCGCCTCAAGGACGCCGGTTTCGACACCGGCCCGAGCGAGACGCCGATCATCCCCGCGGTGGTGGGCGAGGACATGGCGGCCTTCAAGATGTGCCGGCGCCTGGCCGACGAGGGCGTCTTCGTGAACCCCGTCATCAGCCCGGCCGTCGACGAGGGCAACGCCCTGATCCGGCTGAGCCTCATGGCGACCCACACCGAGGACGAGATCCACAAGGCGATGGACATCATGGTCAAGGTGGCGCGGGAACTGGAGATCGTGCCCGCCTGACCGCCGTCGCGGCCGCGGCCGCGCACCGCGATGCCCACGCGAGGACCCCGGGCTGTCGGCTGGCAGCCCGGTTTCTTTCAGGAGGAAGCCCGTGTCCACAGCCCGCGAGCTGCAGCTGGTCGCCGTCGGCGCCGACAAGTCCGCCCTCGAGGCCTTCCTGCAGGTGCCCTACCGCATCTACCGCAACGATCCCCACTACGTCTTCCCCCTGCTCACCGAGATGCGCCATTTCCACGACCGTGGCCGGAACCCGTTCTACCGCCACGCCGAGGCCGAGCTCTGGCTCGTCCGGCGCGGGGACGAGGTGGTCGGGCGCATCGGGGCCTGCGTCGACCGCTACAACAACGAGCACTGGCAGGAGAAGGTGGGCTTCTTCGGCTTCTACGAGGTCGACGACGACCCGGAAGCGGCGGCGCTGCTGCTGCGCACGGCCGCCGAGTGGATCGGCGCCCGCGGCATGGACACCATGCGCGGCCCCGGCTGCTTCACCTCGAACCACGACTGGTACGGCCTGCAGGTCGACGGCCGCTTCGACCGCCCGGTGATCGGCATGCCCTACAACCCGCGCTACTACGAGAAGCAGCTCGAGGACTTCGGACTCGCCGGCGCCAAGGACCTCTTCGCCTGGGACATCCGGACCGGCGGCGAATTCCCGGAGAAGATGGCCCGCCTCATCGAGCGCATCCTGGCCCGTCCCGGCCTGGTGATCCGGCCCTTCGTGATGAAGGACTTCTTCGCGGAGGCCTCGCTCGTGCGCGACCTGTACAACAAGTGCTGGAGCGCGAACTGGGGCTTCATTCCCCTCGACGACGAGGACTTCGCCTACATGGCCAAGGACATGAAGTCGCTCGTCGACGCCGATTTCCTGCTCGTCGCCGAGATGGACGGCGAACCGGTGGGCTTCAGCCTGACGATCCCCGACTTCAACCAGGCCACCCACGGCCTGCGCGGCCGCCTGATGCCCTTCGGGTGGCTGAAGTTCCTGCTCGCCAAGCGGAAGATCGCGTACGCACGCACGATCCTCATGGGCGTGCTGCCCGAGTACCGCAAGCTGGGCATCGACATGGCCATGGTGTACCGCACCATGCAGGCCGGCTTCGCCAAGGGCATCACCGCCGCGGAATGCTCGTGGATCCTGGCCGACAACAAACCCATGAACCGGATCCTCGAGGGCTACGGCGCCGACATGTACAAGACCTACCGCGTCTACGAGAAGAGCGTGGGCTGAGCATGGACGCCGGGCCCGGCACCATCGCCCTGACCGGCGGCTCGGGCTTCCTGGGCAGCCACATCGCCGACGCCCTGCTGGCCGCGGGGCGGCGGGTGCGGGTGGCGGTGCGCCCCACGAGCAGCCGCGCCTGGCTGGACGGCAAGGACCTCGAGATCGTGACGGTCGACCTGGCCGACGCCGCCGCCTGCCGCGGCTTCGTGGACGGCGCCGACGCGGTGGTGCACTGCGCCGGCGTGGTGGCGGCCCCGGACGAGGCGGCCTACCGGCGGGGCAACGTGCGGCCCACCGAGACGCTCCTGGCCGCGGCCGCCGGGGCCTGGGGCGACAACCCGGACCGCACCTTCCTGCTCGTCTCGAGCCTGGCCGCACACGGCCCCGCCCCCCTGGACGCCCCCGCCCGCGAGGACCAGCCCGCCCGTCCCGTCTCCGCCTACGGCCGCAGCAAACGGTCGGCCGAGGAGGCGGTGCTCGGCGCCGCGGCCCGCTTCCGCAAGGTGGTGCTGCGCCCGCCGTCGCTGTACGGGCCCCGCGACCGGGAATTCCTGCCGCTGCTGCGGGGGGCCCTGCGGGGCTGGACGGTGAAGCTGGGGCGCGACCTGACCGGACTCAGCCTCGTCGACGGGAGGGATGCCGCCGCCGCCGTGGTCGCGCTGCTGGACACCCCGGCCGCCGCGGGGATCTACTTCGTCTCCGACGCGCGCACCGGCTACGACTGGGACGACCTGCGCGACGCCCTGGCCGCAGCCGCGGGCCGCCCGGTGCGCCGGATCGAGATTCCGCTCGGGGTGCTGCGCGGCGCGGCCGCCTGCGGCGACGCGATCGCACGCCTGGCCGGCGACGGCACGAGCCTGCTGCTGAACCGGGACCGGGTGCACGACCTCGCCGCCTCCGGCTGGGTGTGCGACGGCGGCCGTCTGACCCGGGACACGGGCTTCGTCGCGGCGCGCGACGCGGCCAGGGGCTTCGCCGAGACCATCGCCGCGGCCCGCGGGAGCGGATGGCTGTGACCCTGCGCCGCCGTCTCGTCGAACTCTCGCTGCGCCGGATGAACTACGACCGGCTGGTGGTGGTCTATCTCATCCTGAGCGCGTTCTACCCGGTGCTGAAGCCTTCGGTCTTCCCCGACCCCTGGCTGAATGCCCTCCAGCACGGGCTGCTGGCCCTGGCGGTGTGGTTCGTGCCGCCGCTGCTGCGCTGCAGCCGCTGGTTCCTGCCGCGTCTGCTGGGCGAGATCTATCTGCCTTTCATCTTCCCCCTCTTCTACGCGGAGATGGAACACCTCGGGCTCATCTTCTTCGACTTCGAGAACAGCCTCGACCCGGCGCTCATCGCCCTCGAGCAGAAGATCTTCGGCCTGCAGCCGAGCCTGGCATGGTCGCGGGCCTGGCCCTGGCCGTGGTTCCACGAACTGATGGAGTTCGCCTACTTCACCTACTACTTCCTGGCCGTGGCCTTCGTCGTGCTCGTGTTCCGGGCGCGGGGTCTCGCCGCGGACGAGCGCTGGGACGCGGTGCGCGACTTCATCCGCGACCTGAGCGTGACCATGCTCATCTGCTACACCATGTACACGCTCTTCCCGGCCTGGGGCCCCAAGTACTTCCGCGCCGGCTACGTGGAGGTCGACGGCTGGATCTTCACGAAGATCATGCTCTACATCCACCAGAACGGCGCCCTGCTCGGGGCGGCCTTCCCCTCGAGCCACGTGGCGGCGTCGTTCATCCCCTGGTGGCACACGTGGATCCACTTCCCGCGCCATCGCTGGTGGATGACCACCATCTTCGTGCTGCTGTGCATGTCGACGGTGTACTGCCGCTACCACTACGTGGTCGACGTCTTCGCCGGCCTGATCCTGGCCACCCTCGTGGTGTACGGCGGCCGGCGCCTCGGCGACCGGGCCCGTGACCGCGTGGCGCGCCGCCGCCGCTGAACCCGCCGCACCGTTCCCACGCGGAAACGAGGGCGCTCCCGGTGGGGAGCGCCCTCGGCGTCCTGGTCAGACTGGTCGGATCGCGTCTAGCGGAAGAGCGCCTTCACGTCGCCCCAGCTCGCCACGTCGGTGGGCAGGGCCGTGTTGATGCCGGCCACCGGCTGGGAGGGGTCGCCGGACTGCACCGGCAGCGAGACCCAGCTGCCGTCGCCGAGCTTCACGCCGGGCAGGTCGCCGGGCGCCGACGGGCTGTCGATGTTGCCCAGGTAGATCAGCGTGTTGTCGGACGCGTCGGTGGTGATGGTGAAGATCGCCAGCTTGGTCAGCGTGTTGCCCGGCATGGGTTCGGCCAGGACGGCCGCCCAGTTCTCGGGACCTGCCTGCAGCGCCGTCGTGCCCACGGGCAGATCGGCCCCCGTGACGGAGGTGCCGCTGGTGGCCGTGATCTTGACCTCCCACCCGGTGACCGAGGCCACGGTGGGGTCGGTGAAGACCAGATACGCCTGCACCGAGGCCGGACCGGCCAGCGAGAGGTTGTTGGTGGACGCCTCGTTGTCGAAGTACAGACCGAGGGCGTTGGGGGACGGGAGCGTCGCCTGGGCCAGCGCCACGCCGCCGCAGGTCAGGAAGGCCCCCAGCGCGAGCAGGGCGACCGACCGCCCCGAAGTCCGGATATTGCCGAAAAACCGCATGGTTTCGCCGCTTTCGGATTCCCCGGCGGGGGCCGGGGGGCCCGGAGCCGACAGGGCGGCCGCGGGCGTGTCCTCAAGAGAAGGCGGGCGCCTCACGGCACCCGCACGGATTTGATGTGAGAAGATGATAGCACACCACAGGAAAAAAAATCAACCATCATGTGCGTATATCTAAAAATAATTCGAAAATTTTGACTGTTGATGTGGCCCGCACCCGGCGGGTCCTGGCCCTAGCCTCAGGTGAAGCCGCCCTGGCCGCAGCCCCCACCGGCCGGGAAACCGCCGCCGGAACTGCCGGTGGCGAAGCCCGAAAGCTCCCGTTCGGTGCGCGGGGAGCCGCAAGCGGGGCATTTGAGCTTCTTCTCGGCCAATTCGGCCGCCGTCATCAGTTCCTCGAACCGATGGCCGCACTTCCGGCACGCGAATTCGTACAGGGGCATGGTTTCCTCCCCGGCGGCCGCGCCGCCGCTGTCTAGGGCGCGGATTCGTCGGTCTTGCGGCCGGACTTCGTCTTCTCTTCCCGATCACCGATCGAGCACTGGGTCGGCCCTCAACCCGGTTTGAGACCCAGGCGGGGAAACACGAAGTTCACCACCACGAAATAGATCACGATGAAGACGAGAAACTTTTCCATGGTGCCCTTCTCGCCCGCAGCCGGCCGCGCCGACTCCGATATCTGCGAAACCCATTGACTACTTGTCCGGCCCCAAGATAGTCATGGAAAACGTCCCGTCAAGATCGCAACCACCCGGGACATGTTTGGCCGCGCTTCCTAGAACGTGCTCCGCACCCAGCCCCCGTCGGCCACGATCTGCTGGCCGGTGATGTAGCCCGCGGGGCCGGACATCAGAAAGGCCGCCAGGGCCCCCAATTCGTCCGGATCGCCCAGGCGGCCGGCAGGGATCTCGCCGGTCCAGCCGTCGAGCACGTCCTGGCGGCTGCAGCCGGTGCGCTCCATGCGGGCGGCGATGAGCCGCTCGACGGCGCTGGTCGTGTGGTAGCCGGGGGCCACGGCGTTGACGGTGACCCCGCGCCCGGCGTACTCGTCGGAGAGGGTGCGCACCAGGGCCTGCACGGCCGGGCGCAGCACGCTCGAGAGCATCAGGTTCTCCACGGGCTGCTTGACGCTCACCGACGTGACGACGACGACCCGCCCCCAGCCCCGGGCAGCCATGCCGGGCACCACGAGGCGGCACAGGCGGACGGCGCTCTCGACGGTCAGGGTGTAGGCGGCGCGCCAGGCTTCGAGGTCCAGATCCTCGAAGCGGCCGGCGGGCGGTCCGCCGGCGTTGACCAGCAGCAGGTCGGCCGGGCCCCGGGAGGCCACGAATCCGGCCACGGCGTCGGGATCCGTCACGTCGACCAGGTCACCCGTCACGGGGGCCGCCCCGTCGCCCCGGGACGCCCGCGCCCGGGTGTTCAGCTCCGCCAGGGCGGTGTCCAGGTCGTCGCGTCCCCGGGCGCAGAGCGCCACCGAAACCCCGGCGTCGACCAGGCGGCGGGCCGTGGCCAGGCCGAAGCCGCGCGAGCCCGCGGTCACCAGGGCCCGGCGCCCCCCGATTTCCAGATCCATGCTGCGTCCTCCCGTCAAGTCGGTTCCGTATCTGCCGATCAGGAACACCATGACACGCCCGGGGTTCGGGCGCCACGGGAATCGCCCGCCGCCGGGGCGCAGCGGGGGCGGCACGTCCGTTGCAGGTCCCCGGTGGACCGATCCGCAACGGGGAAGCCCGGGAAACGATGGGGAGCGATCCGGCATCCGGACGGCAGAGACACCGTGCGAAGGAAGATCCCGCATGTTCAAGAAGTCGCAATCCGCATTGGACCAATACAAGCAGAGACGGGGCGGCGAGGTCATCGAACCGCCCTCGCACGTGACGCGCATGCGCCGCTTCCGGCACTGGCGGACGGTGCGCCTCGGCGCCTTCGCCGGCGCCCTCGCCCTCACCTGGCTC
>JAGRNP010000132.1 GCA_020440705.1 bacterium
GGGAACAGGGTCGTCATGGCATTTCCTCCTCGTTGCTGCGGCCGGGCGATGCCGGGCCTTTCGTTTGCCTTGGGTCACGGTCTTGTGTTACAAGTGGGCCTTCCGTCCGCGGGAAACCTTGCCCACACCATCAACGCATTTGTCTCCCCCCATACAAGCGGTGTGCCGGGGCAGCGGAATTTTTTCCGAGAAAACTGGAAGCGTCTTGAATTCAATGAGTTGGCATGATACGGGTGCGGGCGACGGGTCTCCGGATTCCGCTGCGGAGCCCCGGGCATGACAGTCATTTTATGTCATAATGGCATGACTGCCAGACGTCTTGTCGCGGTTCTGCTGACAGGTGTCGTGGTGTTGGCCATCGGGTCGGCGAGGTCGGCCGCGGCGGCCGATGCGCCCCTGACCGTCGGCGAAGTCCGCATCGTCACTGACGACATCTTCGAGACCCGGGAGGTGGAGGAGGCCTCCGGGGCCCTGCTCCTGCTGCGGCGGGCCATGAACGGCGTCCATCTCAACACGCGGCACTACGTGATCCGGCGCGAGCTGCTCTTCCACACCGGCGACCCCTTCGATCCGGCCCTGCTCGAGGAGACCGAGCGCAACCTGCGCGATCTCGGCTTCCTCAACAACATCCGGGTCACGGCGATCGACACCACGGCCGCTGGCCGCGTGAACGTGCTGGTGCGCACCCGCGAGGCCTGGACGCTGCGCACCTCGTTCTCGTACTCGCTGGCCTCGGGTGGCGACCAGCGCTGGAACGTCCAGCTGGCCGACGTCAACTTCCTCGGCCACGGCGTGACGGTGGGTGCGGGCGTCGGGGCCGACGAGAACGCCTCGTTCTGGAACCTGTGGTACCGGCAGCGGCGGCTGTTCCGGGCCGGCTTCTGGCTCGGCATCGACTACTCGCAGCGGGGCGACGGGCACGTGCGGCAGGTCATCTTCAACCGGCCGTTCTATGCCCTGGACGACCCCTGGGGCAGTGAATTCCGGGCCTGGGACAAGGAGTACGACCAGCGGTTCTTCCTCAGCAACGCGGGCCCGGCCGGGCTCGATCCCGCGGCGGGCTCCAGTCTCCACGCGCCCCTGGCCTACCGCGAGAAGGGGCTCGAGGCGCGCTTCCAGTGGCGTCTGTCGGCGCCCCGCGAGGGCCGGGTGTGGCGCTTCGGCGGCGGCATCGACGTGACCGACCAGGCCTTCCACGAAGACCTGCACGCGGTCGAGCTCTCGGACGACCGCGTCGTCGACCTGACCTGGCTCGAGGACGAGAACCAGCCCTACGTGCGCGAAACCGGCGTCGAGGTGCAGCCCTTCCTCTGGCTGCGCACCGAAGGTCGTCGTTGGCGCAAGGCCCGCTTCGTGCTCCAATACGGGCCGGTGGAGGACGTCCCGCTCGACTGGGAGGCCGACGTGCGGACCGGGCCCGTCGGCGGCCAGGTCGGTTCGACGACGGGCTACGGCGACACGCGCTGGCGCACCCGGGCGACCGCCACCCGCTGGTTCGCCGCGCCCGACGGCTACCTCCTCGTGCACGGCAACGCCTACGGCGACCTGGGCAGCCGGCGGGTGCGCACCTACCGCTACGACGCGATCGTCGGCTGGGTCGCGCGGCGCGGCGCCGAGCTCAGTCCCTGGCTGACCCGTGTCTTCGCCGAGTACGCCCAGGGCGGCGCCCTGCTGGGCAGCGAGGCCCACGTGCTGGGGCTCGACCGCGGCCTGCGCACCCTCGACTTCGACGGCATGGCCGGCGACCATCTCGTGCGCTGGAACGTGGAGCAGGGGAAGGTGCTGCCGAGCGAGCCGCTCGGCCTGGTGCGGGTCGGCTTCGCGGCCTTCTACAGCGGCGGCCGGGCCTGGTGGCGGGACGAGCAGGCCGGCCCCGGGGCGGTGCGGCACGAGGCGGGTTTCGGGATCCGTTTCGGCCCCACGCGCTCGGCCAATTCGCAGGTGGCCCGCATCGACCTGGCCTGGGACCTGAACGGCGACGGCCGTCCCGTCCTGACGGCCACCACCCGCGGCTACTTCTAGGAAAGGCGCCATGCAGGCCAGTCGGACCATCGCGAAGAACACGGCCCTGCTCACCTTCGGCGTGCTGGCGGGCCGGGTCCTGGGCGTGTTCATCTTCAAGAAGATGTCGCCCATCCTCGGCGAGGAGGGCGTCGGCATCTGGGGCACGGCCACCAACCTGGTGGCGATCCTGCTGGTGATGTCCAACTTCGGTCTCGGCACGCTGCTGACCCGCGAGATCACGCGGCGCCGCGGCATGACCCTGCCCCTCTTCCTGAGCACCATGAAGGTGCGCTGGGCCATGGGGGCGGTGGGCTACCTCTTCCTGTTCGCCTTCGTCGAACTGAAGGGATACGACGCCGTCAAGACGGCGGCCTTCCTCGTCACGGGCCTGGCCATCTTCATCGAATCGACGGCCATGGCCTGCGACGCCGTGCTGCAGGCCCACGAGAAGGTGCAGCACCAGACGACCGGCCAGGTCGTCTCGGCCGTGGCCTATTTCGCCATGGCCTTCTGGGCCCTCGATGCGGGCCACGGCCTGATGGGCGTGGTCTGGTCGAACGCCATCAGCCGCCTCATCCGGCTGCTGGTGATGGCGCCGCTCATGTTCGCGACCACCGGCCCCTGGCAGTGGCACGACCCGGACGACGACCGTCCCGTGCCCACGCCGCGCCACATGCTGAAGCTGGGGTTCCCGCTCTTCCTGGCGACGACCTTCGGCATCGTCTACAACATGGTCGACACCGTCATGCTGAACGCCATGAAGGGCGACGCCGTGAGCGGGATCTACTTCCTCGGGCACCGGGCGCTGGACATCCTGCTCATCGTGCCGGGCCTCTTCGGCACGGCCGTCTTCCCGGCCCTCGCCCGCTACGCCGAGCGTTCGGGCGACGACGCGCGCCGCCTCGGCGAGCGCTCCCTCCGCTTCATGATGGTGGCCATGCTGCCGCTCACGGTCTTCGTGATGTTCATCGCCGAGCCGATCATCTTCTTCTTCAGCGACGGCCAGGCCGGCTTCAACGACTCGATCCGGGTGCTGATGATCGTCGTGTGGGGCCTGCCCCTGCAGGCCGCCTCGATCATCTACAGCCGCCTGCTGATCACCGCGAACCGCGAGCGGGTCTTCGTGCAGATCGGCTTCGTCTCCATGCTCGTGAACGTGGTCCTGAACGTGGTCCTGATTCCCCGCACGAGCTACTACGGCGCCTCGGCCGCGACGATCATCGCGATGCTCACCAGCTACCTGATGCACCACCACTACCTGGCGCGCACGCCGCTGCGGCCGCCGGTGCTGAAGGCGCTGTTGGGCCCGGTGGCGTCCTTGGCCGCGGCCTGGGCCACCACGGTCCTGGTGCTGGCGGCGGCGGTCCCGGCCTGGCACGTGTCGTGGCGCTACCTGCCGGTCCACGAGGGCTGGCTCGCCTTCCTGACCGCCACCCTGCTCACGACCGCGGGCTACGGGGCGGCCCTCTTCGCCTTCCGCGTGTTCGGGGCTGGCGATCTGCGGCTCCTCGCCGAGATGCGCCGACGGCCGCCCGCAGCCTGATCGGCCTGGTTTGAGAATATCCTACCAAAATACTGTAACTTTAGTTTCTTCAACAAGTTGTTAAAGATTTCACCCATGCGGCCGATGATCCGGTGGAGGCTCGCCCGGACTCGTGACGCAGGGGAGATGCGATGTTCAGGAAGTGGAGTCTGAGCCGGAAGATCGGCGTGGGATTCGGCACGGTGCTCGTGCTGCTCGCGGGCCTCGCCGCCCGGGCGTTCTTCGGGATCGGCGACATCGTCGGCGACGCCACGGAGGTCATCGACGGGAACGTGGTCAAGGGCGTGATGATCGAGAAGGAGATCGATCACCTGAACTGGGCCAACCAGGTGGGGGCCCTGATCAACGACCCGGCGGTGACGACGCTCGCGGTCCAGACCGATCCGCACAAGTGCGCCTTCGGCCAGTGGTACTACGGGACGGAACGCGGGGCGGCCGAGGAGCTCGTGCCGGGTCTCGCGGCGATCCTGGGCCGGATCGAGGACCCCCACGCGCGTCTGCACGCCTCGGCGGTCCACATCGCCGCCGTGTACACGCCGGCGGATCTCGCTCTCGGCGGTTTCCTGCGCGATTCCAAGACGGCGCACCTGACCTGGCTGCACCAGGTGAAGGACGTCTTCCTCGCGGGCGAGGACCAGCTCTTCGTCCAGACCGACCCCCACCGCTGCGGCTTCGGCACCTGGCTGTACGGCGATGCGGCCGTCGCCCGGCGCGACGCCTCGCCCGAGTTCGCCGATATCTGGCGGCAGGTCGAGGCGGCGCACCGCCGGCTCCACGCCGGCGCCCTGACGATCCAGGGTCACTTCGACGAGGGCGACTACGACCTCGCGACCATGTCCTACTACGCCGAGGTCGAGCCGGCGGCCCAGCAGGTGCTCAAGGGGATCGATTCCTTCATCGCATTCCAGGAACAGGACGTGGCGGGCATGCTGCAGGCCTCGGAGATCTACGCCGCCGAGACCGTGCCCGCCCTGCACGAGGTGGCCGGCCTGCTGGGCGAGGCGCGCGACGTGGTCGCCGCCAACGTGATGACCGACGCCGAGATGCTGGCCGCCGCCCGGGGCACGCGCTCGGCGGTGACCTGGCTCGGTCTGGCGGCCGGCCTGGTGGGCATCGCGCTGGCCGTGCTGATCACGCGCAGCATCGTGCGGGCGCTCAATGCGGTCATGTGCGAACTGAACCTCGGTGCGGAGCAGGTGGCGGTGGCCAGCGGCCAGGTGGCCCAGGCGAGCCAGGACATGGCCGACGGCGCGAGCCAGCAGGCCTCGAGCCTCGAGGAGACGACGGCGACCCTGCAGGAGCTCTCGGCCATGACCAGCCAGAATGCGGGGCACGCGGGCGAGGCCAGCCGGCTCGCCGGCGACCTGCGCGGCGTGGCCGAGGACGGCCAGGCCGCCATGGGCCGCATGACCGAGGCCATCGGGCGCATCAAGGAGTCGGCCGACCAGACGGCGCAGATCATCAAGACGATCGACGAGATCGCCTTCCAGACCAACCTGCTGGCCCTGAACGCGGCGGTGGAGGCGGCCCGGGCCGGCGACGCGGGCCGGGGCTTCGCCGTGGTCGCGGAGGAGGTGCGCAACCTCGCGGGCCGCAGCGCCGAGGCGGCGCGCAGCACGGCCGGCCTCATCGACCAGAGCCAGGCCAACGCCGACGGCGGCGTGCAGGTCACCCACGGCGTGACCGCGACCCTCGCCCAGCTCGTGGACGGCATCGAGAAGGTGGGCGACCTGGTGGCGGCCGTGAGCACGGCCACGAGCCAGCAGTCGACGGGCGTGGGCGAGATCACGACCGCGGTGGGCCACCTCGACCAGATCACCCAGAACACCGCGGCCAACGCGGAGGAGTCGGCGTCGGCGGCCGAGGAACTCTCGGGTCAGGCCCGCGAACTGAAGCACATGGTCGACGTGCTGGCCCGGGTCATCACGGGCGACACCGCCACCGGCAGCTGCGCCGGCCGGCGGGCCGTCCGCGCCGCGACCCTCGTCGATGCGGATCTGGCCACGGTCGCCGGGCCACCGCCGGCGGCGGCCGCCAGGGCGCGCCCGCGGCCGTCGCGCGGGTCCTTCGTGCCCGAACCGGCCGATCCCATGCAGGTGATTCCCCTCGACGAGGACGAGCTCATCGAAGTCTAGCAGGCTGTTGAAAAACTCCTCCCGGCACGCGGTACGCCTGGCCAAGCCGATCTCCGCGTTGCGATCCCTTGCCGTAGCTACGGCTACGGCGGCGGAATCGCGCCTCGATCTCGGCCCGGCCAGGCGCACCGGGTACCAGAATGAGTTTTTCAACAGCCTGCCAGCGCCGCACCGCACCGGGCGGGGCCGATCAACTCGACGGTTGATTTCGCCCCGCCCGGTCGTGTATTCGTAGGGGACCCTGAATCCGTCCGACTGATCCCCGAAAGGTCCCCATGGATTTCCTGACCGACTTTTCCGCCGGCCTGTCCGGTACCGTTTGGGGTTGGCCCAGCGCCTTTCCCGTCATGGTCGCCGTCCTGCTCGTGACCGGGCTGGTGATGACCGCGACCCTCCGCTTCATCCAGCTGCGCCGCCTGAAGCACGGCATCGACGTCATGCGGGGCAAGTACGACGACCCCGCCCACGACGGCGACCTGAGCCACTTCCAGGCCCTGACCACGGCCCTGTCGGCCACCGTCGGCATCGGCAACATCGCCGGCGTGGCCACCGCCATCCACTACGGCGGGCCGGGCGCCCTGTTCTGGATGTGGGTGACGGCCATCTTCGGCATGGCCCTCAAGTACGCCGAGTGCACGCTGGCGATCCAGTACCGGGTGATCCTGCCGGACGGCAGCGCCTCGGGCGGGCCCATGTACTACATCGAGAAGGGGCTCGGCAAGAGCTGGAAGTGGCTGGCGGTGATGTTCGCCATCTGCGCCGTGATCTCGAGCTTCGGTTCGGGCAACAGCATCCAGGCCTTCACCGTGGCCGACCAGATCCGGTCCGATCTGGGCGTGCCCACCTGGGTCACGGGCCTGCTCTCGGCGGCGCTCGTGGCGGCCGTGATCCTGGGCGGCATCAAGCGCATCGGCGCGGTCACCAGCAAGCTCGTGCCCTACATGGCGGCGATCTACGTGGTGAGCGGTCTGGTCGTCGTGCTGCTGAACTTCCAGCACATCCCGGCCGTGCTGGTCGAGATCTTCGCCTCGGCCTTCAAGCCGGCGGCCCAGGTGGGCGGCTTCGCCGGCGGCACCTTCATCTTCATGCTGACCTGGGGCGTCAAGCGGGGCCTGTTCAGCAACGAGTCGGGCCAGGGCTCGGCGCCCATCGCCCACGCGGCGGCCAAGACCGACGAGCCCGTGCGCGAGGGCGTCGTGGCCATGCTCGGCCCCCTCATCGACACCCTGATCATCTGCTCCATCACCGGCCTGGTCATCCTCTCGACCGGCGTGTGGCACGAGCGGCTGCCGGACAGCGTGCCGGTGAACGCCCAGTCGGCGATCACCGTCATCAACGAGAGCGGCCGGGTGCTCACCGACGGGATCATCGGCGACGCGGACCGCTACACCGGCGAGATCCAGGTCATGGACGGCACGCCGAGCGGCGCCTTCCTCGTGCGGAACCACGCGGTCGTCGAGCTGCCCCGCCTGACGATGGACGACGGCACGCCCTACACGGGAGCGCTGCGCATCGAGAACGGCGACATCGTCACCGACGGCCTGCCGGCCCTGACGCTGGACGGCGACATGGCCCAGAACGGCTCGCCCCTGACGGCGTGGGCCTTCAAGCGCGGTCTGGCCCGCTTCGGCGACTGGGGCCACCTGCTCGTCACCCTCGGCGTGGTGCTGTTCGGGGTCTCGACGGCCATCAGCTGGAGCTACTACGGCGACCGCGCGGTGGTCTATCTGCTGGGCACGAAGTACGTGCTGCCGTACAAGATCATCTTCGTGATCATGAACTTCCTGGGCGCGATTTTCTCCCTTGAGGTCGTCTGGAATTTCGGCGACAGTGCCCTCGGATTGATGTCGCTGCCGAACCTGATCGGGCTGTTCTTCCTGTCCCGCAAGGTGAAGCAGATGAGCGGCGAGTACTTCGCCAGGGAACACAAGCCCCTGCGGTGACGCCGGGGCCGGACCACACGCAACGGAGCCGGACATCATGGGCGGGAACGCGAAGCTGGAAAAGAAGAAGTCGAAGGAATCGAAGAGCCTCGCCGAGCAGATGGCGAAGCTGGCGCGGAAGGGCAGGCTGACGGCCAAGAACGCCGATCGGCACTGGCTGTACGAGAAGTCGGTGCAGAACGCCGACGTCGAGGTCGAGTTCATCGACCGCGTGTACGCCGAGCGCTTCGGCCGCCACGCCCGCTTCCTGCGGGAAGACTTCTGCGGCACCGCGAACCTGTGCGCGGAGTGGGTCCGGCTCGGGGCCGACCGGACGGCCCTGGGCGTCGACTACGACGAGCCCACGCTGCAGTGGGGGCGCGAGAACAACCTGGCTCCCCTCGGCGAGGACGCCGCGCGGATCACCCTGGTGCGCGACGACGTGCGGCGGGTGCGGGAACCGCAGGCCGAGGTGCTCACCGCGACGAACTTCAGCTGGTGGGGCTTCAAGACGCGCGCCGAGCTGAAGGAGTACCTGCTGAACTGCCACGCGAGCCTCCGCGACGACGGCATGCTCATGATGGACTGCTACGGCGGGCCGGAGGCCCAGGTGCCCCAGGAGGAGGAACGCGAACAGGACGGCTTCGACTACATCTGGGACCAGGACACGTTCAATCCCATCACGAACGAGATCACCTGCTACATCGATTTCAGTTTTCCCGACGGCAGCCGCATGAAGAAGGCCTTCGCCTACGACTGGCGGTTGTGGTCGTTGCCGGAAACCTGCGACCTGCTGGCCGAATGCGGTTTCCGCGAGACCGTGGTGTATTGGGAAGGCACGGACGAGGACGGAGAGCCCGACGGGGAATTCCAGCCCAGTCGGGAGGGAGATCTGGCGCCTGCCTGGGTGGCGTACATCCTGGCGTTCAAGTAGTGGGAGAGAGCGGGAATGAAGATGAAGGCCTGCGCCCAGTGCGGCGCCGACATCGAGGGTGAAGGGCTCGTCTTCCGGGGCCGCACGTTCTGCGGCGACGAGTGCTGCGAGGAGTTCCAGGACGGTTTCGTGGACGACTCGGAACCGAACCTGGACGAGCTCGACGAGGACGATTTCGACGACGACGACTTCGATGACGAAGATCTGGGTTATCGGGACGACGACGACGATTTCGAGGACGACGACGACGAGGACGACTTCACCATCGATCCCGACGACTTCTAGGCGCGGGGCGGTGCGCGACCCGTTTTTCGTCAGGGGCCCCGCGTGTCGAGGGTCCCGTTGTCCATCCAGACCGACCGGGACAGGGACTCCCGCGCCCCCGTGTCCATGACCCCCCCGCACAGGAATCCGGCCAGGCCCCCCCAGAAACAGGCGAGCGACGTGCCGTTGTCGTCGCGCGTGGTCCAGACCGGATCGGTCGCCACGAAAAAGAAGGGACCCCGAGTCGGAGTCCCTTCCGCGTGTCATCTCCGGACCGGGATCAACCGCAGCCGCTGCACCCGCCGCTGCTGCAGTCGCCGCCGGCGGTGGCGCCCAGCTTCAGCATGTAGCCGCGCCGGTAGGCCTCGTCGACATAGTCGATGGTCAGGCCGCCGCTCTGGCGCAGGATGTCCGTGGTCTGCGTGTCCATGACGAATTTGATGCCGTTGTGCTCGACGACCGCGTCGTCGTCCTTGGGCTCATCCAGAGCCATGCCGATGGACGGCCCGCCTCAGCCGAAGCCCTGGACGAAGAGCCGCACGCCCTTGCCCTCGTGCTCCGACCAGTCGAACCCACCGAAGGCGGTGTTCGCCGTCTCGGAGATGCTGATCAGGTCCGTGTTGCTCACTGCTACCATCCTTATTGAGCCGCTGCCGGGGGAATTCGCCGTTCGCCCCGTTTTCCGGGTGGAATCCCAATATGGCAGGTCGGCGACCGGTGCACAAACTATCGGCCGAAAGTTAAGGATCTGTACGGAATTCGCAACTGTTTACCTATTGACGTTCCGGGCCGTCCGGCATCCGGTCGTAGACGAGCCGGACCGGGGAGCCGTCGCCCTTGCCGTCCGGCGCCGACTCCTCGACCTGCAGGCGCCGCCCCTCGCTCAGCAGGGAGTAGCGCCGAACGCGGGGCGGGCCGTCGCCGCCGGCCGGACGGATGCGCACCACCAGGGCGGCGCCCTCCCAGGCGGCGGAGGCGCGGGCTTCGCCCCGCCGCGTCCAGATGGTCTGCTCGGTGCCGTCCAGGCGCAGGACGTGGCTGACATCGGCGCCGTCGGTCACGTTCCATTCGTTGCCGGCGTGGAAGATCGTCAGGCTCTGCATCTCCGCCGGCAGTCCCCCGTTG
>JAGRNP010000133.1 GCA_020440705.1 bacterium
TGGGCAGACCGCACTGGTACAGCTTCAGCTCGGGGCCGACCACGATGACCGAACGGCCGGAGTAGTCGACGCGCTTGCCCAGCAGGTTCTGGCGGAAGCGGCCCTTCTTGCCCTTGATCATGTCGCTGAGCGACTTCAGGGGCCGGTTGCCCTGGCCCTTGACGGCGCGCGAGCGGCGGCCGTTGTCGAACAGGGCGTCGACGGCCTCCTGCAGCATGCGCTTCTCGTTGCGCAGGATCACGCCCGGGGCCTTGATCTCGATCAGCTTCTTCAGCCGGTTGTTCCGGTTGATGACGCGCCGGTAGAGGTCGTTCAGGTCGCTCGTGGCGAAGCGGCCGCCGTCCAGGGGCACCAGGGGGCGCAGGTCGGGCGGCAGCACCGGGATGCAGTCGAGGATCATCCACTCGGGCTCGTTGTTGCTCTGCAGGAACGAGTCGATGATCTTCAGGCGCTTCAGGGTCGCCTTCTTGCGCTGGACGCTGGTCTCGGTCTTGACCTGGGCGCGCAGCTCCTGGTTGAGCTCCTCGAGGTTCATGGCACCGAGGAGCCGGCGCACCGCGTCGGCGCCCATCTCCATGGTGCAGTTCCAGTCGGGGTGCTCCTCCTTCAGCTCCCACCACTCCTCGTCGCTGATCACGTCGCCGACCTGGAGCTCGGTGTTGCCGGGCTCGATGACGACGCTCGACTCGTAGTAGAGGATGCGCTCGAGATCCTTCACCTTCATCGCCAGCATCTGGCCGATGCGGCTCGGCAGGCCCTTGAAGAACCAGATGTGGGCGATTGGCACCGCCAGCTCGATGTGGCCGAGGCGCTCGCGCCGCACCTTGCTCTGGGTGACCTCGACACCGCACTTGTCGCAGACCATGCCGCGGAAGCGGATGCGCTTGTACTTGCCGCAGTTGCACTCCCAGTCCTTCACGGGACCGAAGATGCGCTCGCAGAAGAGCCCGTCCTTCTCCGGCTTGAAGGTCCGGTAGTTGATCGTCTCGGGCTTCGTGACCTCGCCGTAGCTCCACTCGCGGATCTTGTCCGGCGAGGCGAGCTGGATCATGATGGCGTTGTGGTCGGACGTCTTCATGCCCTCGTCGCGGAATTTCTGGCCGAGCATTTATTTTCCTCCTGGGGGTGCCCCGCAGGGCCCCCCGGCACGGGGTCTGGGCTGTCTCAGACGGCGTCTTCCAGGTTCACGTCCAGGCACAGGCTCTGCAGCTCGCGCATGAGGACGTTGAAGGACTCCGGAATGCCCGGCTCGGGCGGATTCTCGCCCTTGACGATGGCCTCGTAGATGCGCGAACGGCCGGTCACGTCGTCGGACTTGACCGTCAGCATCTCCTGCAGGCAGTTCGCCGCGCCGTAGGCTTCCAGGGCCCAGACCTCCATCTCACCGAAGCGCTGGCCACCGAACTGGGCCTTGCCGCCCAGCGGCTGCTGGGTGACGAGGCTGTAGGGGCCGATGCTCCGGGCGTGGATCTTCTCCTCGACCAGGTGGTGCAGCTTCAGCACGTAGATCACGCCGACGGTCACGTCCTTGTCGAAGCGATCGCCGGTGCGTCCGTCGAAGAGCACGCTCTTGCCGCTCGGGTCCTCGCCCACCCCGACCAGGGCCTCCTTGATCTCCGAGATCTTCGCGCCGTCGAAGACGGGCGTCTGGATCTTGACGCCCTCGTGCAGGGCGGCGTAGCCCAGATGGGTCTCGAGGATCTGGCCGAGGTTCATGCGGCTGGGCACGCCCAGCGGGTTGAGCACGATGTCGACCGCGGTGCCGTCGGCGAGGTAGGGCATGTCCTCCTCGGCCATGATCTTCGACACGACGCCCTTGTTGCCGTGGCGGCCGGCCATCTTGTCGCCGACCGACAGCTTGCGGCGCCGGGCGACGTACACCTTGACCAGCTTGACGACGCCGGGCGGCAGCTCGTCGCCGCGCAGGGCGCGCTCGCAGTTCTTCTCGTACTCGACGTCGATCCGCTCGCGCTCGCGGGCCGCGGCCTCGAACACGGAGCGGATCTTGGCGTCCTGCTTGTCTTCCTTCACCAGGGGCAGGCCCCAGTGGATGGCGTTGAAGTCGAGCTCCTCGAGCACCGCCTTGGTGAACTTGCGGCCCGACTTGACCAGCACCTCGCCGGTGTTGGCGTCGATGATGTGGTGCGCGGTCTCGCCCATGAAGAGCTCGCCCAACCGCTCGTCGGCGATGGCGTTGATCTTCGTGCGCTCGCGGTCGCGGCGGCGGCGCAGGGCGTCGAGCTGGCGCTTCTCCTCCTTCTTGGAGCGGGTACCGCGGTCCTGGCGCGAGAAGACCCGCACGTCGACCACGATGCCGTCCATGCCCGGAGGCGCCTTCAGCGAGGCGTCCTTCACGTCGCCGGCCTTCTCGCCGAAGATGGCCCGCAGGAGCTTCTCCTCGGGGCTCAGCTCGGTCTCGCCCTTGGGCGTGACCTTGCCGACCATGATGTCGCCGGCCCGCACGCGGGCGCCGGGGTAGATGATGCCGTCCTCGTCGAGGTTGGTCAGCGCGTCCTCGCCCACGTTGGGGATCTCGCGGGTGACCTCCTCGACGCCGCGCTTGGTGTCGCGGACCTGGAGCTCGAATTCCTCGATGTGCAGCGAGGTGAAGGTGTCCTCCTTCACCAGCTTCTCGGAGACCAGGATGGCGTCCTCGAAGTTGTAGCCGCCCCAGGGCATGAACGCGACCAGCAGGTTGCGACCCAGGGCGAGCTCGCCCTTGTCGGTGCAGGGGCCGTCGGCGATGGGCTCGCCCTTCTTCACCTTCTGGCCGGGCACCACCAGGGGCTTCTGGTTGTAGCAGGTGTCCTGGTTCGACCGCTTGAACTTGCGCAGGCGGTACTCGACCATGCCGTTGTCGTCGAAGAAGCTGCCCGACGAGACCTTCTCGGGGTCGTCGTAGCGGATCACGATCGCGTCCGCCGAGGCGCTCTCGACCACGCCGTCGGCCTCGGCCACCACCACGGCGCCGGAGTCGACCGCGACCTTCTTCTCCATGCCCGTGCCCACGATCGGCGAGTCGGCCCGCAGCAGGGGCACGGCCTGGCGCTGCATGTTGCAGCCCATGAGGGCGCGGTTGGCGTCGTCGTGCTCGAGGAACGGGATCAGCGAGGCGGCCGCCGAGACGATCTGCTTCGGCGACACGTCCATGTAGTCGATCTCGGTCGGACGGGCCATGGGGTACTCGCCCTTGTAGCGGGCCAGCACCTTCTTGTCCTGGAAGTTGCCCTTGGCGTCGACCGGCGCGTTGGCCTGGGCGATGGTGACCGAGTCCTCCTGGTCGGCGGTCAGGTAGTCGGTGCGGCCCGACACCTTGCCCTCGTCGACCCGGCGGTACGGCGACTCGATGAAGCCGAAGCTGTTGATCCGCGCATGGGTGGCCAGCGAGGCGATCAGGCCGATGTTCGGCCCTTCCGGCGTCTCGATGGGGCACATGCGGCCGTAGTGCGTGTAGTGGACGTCGCGGACCTCGAAGCCGGCGCGGTCGCGGTGCAGACCACCGGGACCGAGGGCGCTCAGGCGCCGCTTGTGGGTCAGCTCGCTCAGCGGGTTGGTCTGGTCCATGAACTGGCTCAGCTGCGAGCTGCCGAAGAAGCTCTGGATCACGGCCGAGACCGTGCGCGCGTTGACGAGGTCGGCCGGGCTGAGCGGCTTGTCCTTGTCGGCGAGGTTCATGCGCTCCTTGATGATGCGCGCCATGCGGCTCAGGCCCACCGAGAACTGGTTGGCGAGCAGCTCGCCCACCGAGCGGATGCGGCGGTTGCCGAAATGGTCGATGTCGTCGATCTCGGTGCGGCCGAGGAACAGGCTGATCATCTCGTGGATGATGGCCAGGAAGTCGGACGGGGTCAGCGTGGTGACCTTCGGGTCGACGTCCAGGTTCAGCCGGCGGTTCATCTTGTAGCGGCCCACCTCGGCCAGGTCGTAGCGCTTCTCGTTGAAGAAGAGGCGCTCGAAGAGGGCGCGGGCGACCTCCTCGTTCGGCGGATCGCCGGGGCGCAGCAGGCTGTAGAAGCGGCGCAGGCCCTCGTCCTGGTTGCTGGTCGGGTCCTTGCGCAGGGTGTTGAGGATCAGGCTGGGCTCGTTGAGCGAGACCTCGCCCTCGGCCACCAGCTTGATCTCCTTGAGGCCCGCGGCAAGGATGCTCTCGCGCGTCAGGGCGTCGATGATGGCGCCGGCCTTCACGAAGGGGTCGTCCTCGCCCGGACGGTGCACGTCGGCGGCCAGGATGCGGCCCTCGAGGGAGTCCTCGAGTTCCTTGAACTTCTTGGTCCCGGGCTTGGTGATCTTGATCGTCTCGACCTGGTGGAAGAGCTCGATGATCTCCTCGTTGCTCTGGAAGCCGAGGGCCCGCAGCAGCATCGTCGCCGGCTGCTTGCGCTTCCGGTCGATGTGCACGTAGAGGATGTTGTTGATATCGGTCGTGAACTCGACCCACGAGCCCCGGTACGGGATGATGCGCGACCGGAACAGCCGCCGCCCGTTGGGATGGATCTCGTCGCTGAAGAAGACGCCCGGCGAACGGTGGAGCTGCGACACGATGACGCGCTCGGCCCCGTTGATCAGGAACGTGCCCTTGTCGGTGATCATCGGCAGCTCACCCAGGTAGACTTCCTGCTCCTGGATGTCGCGGATCATCATCTCCTCGTCGGAGGCTCCCTCGGCCTCCTCCTTGACGACGAGCCGCAGGCGCACCTTGAGCGGCACGCTGAAGGTGAGCCCCCGCTCCTGGCATTCCTCGATGCCGTACTTGGGCTCGCCCGTCTTGTAGCTCATGTATTCCATGATCAGGTTGCCGCGGGACGACTCGATCGGGAAGATCGTCTGGAAGACGGTCTCGATGCCCTGCATGGTGCGGTCGTCGGGCTTGATGCCGATCTGCAGGAACTCGTTGTACGAGTCGAGCTGCACCGCCAGCAGGTTGGGCATGTCCTCGTCGCGCTGGATCTTGGAGTAGTTGACGCGTCCGGTGAACTTGTCGACTGGGATATTTTTCACAGGACCACTTCCTCAGGAAGAAGGTTGGCTGCCGGATCCGGCGGCCGACTGTCGTGTTCCGTACGGCCCCGGAACGTCCCCGGGGCGGATCTCGTCAGGCGCCGCCCGGGGCGAGGCGGGGCGGCGGTACCGGCGGGTGCCGGAGACGCGCGCGGCGGGACCCTTTCGGACAAGCCGTGGGCCCCGCCTCGCGTCGTCTGCAGGGCCCTACTTGACGTCGACGATGGCGCCGACTTCCTCCAGCTGGCCCTTGAGGTCGTCCGCCTCTTCCTTCGAGACGCCTTCCTTGACGTTGGTCGGGGCGCCCTCGACCAGGTCCTTGGCCTCCTTCAGGCCCAGACCGGTGATCGCACGCACGACCTTGATGACCTGGATCTTCTTGTCGCCGACACCGGTCAGCACGACGTTGAACTCGGTCTGCTCCTCGGCGGCGGCGGCTTCGCCACCACCGGCGACGGCGGCCACGGCCACGGGGGCGGCGGCGCTCACGCCGAACTTCTCTTCCATGGCCTTCACCAGGTCGGCGGCCTCCAGCAGGCTCATGCCCTCGATCAGCTCCAGGACCTTGGCGGCGTTCTCGCTCAGGTTGATCTCGCTCATTCTTCCCGTCTCCTTGCGAACCGGGCGCGCGGCCCGGTGGATTGTCTGGTTATCTCTCGCGGCGCGGGCCCGATCTTCAGCGATGGGCGCCGGCATCCGCCTCTCTTCCGGATCCTGGCCGGGTCGAACCGGCCGGACGCGACCGCTAGGCGGCCTCGCCCTTCTGCTTCGCGACGGCGTCGATGGCGCGCGCAAGCGCGGCGGCGACTCCGTTCATCGTGCCCACGAGACCGCTGGCCGGGGAGTTGATGCTGCCCATCATCTTGGCGATCAGCTCCTCCTTGCTCGGCGTCTTGCTGAGGGCGACGACCTCGGCTTCGGTGAGGTACTGGCCATCGAGCATGCCGCCCTTGATCTGCATCTTTTCGTTATCCTTAACGAATTCAGCGACGATCTTGGCGGCGTCGATCTGGCTTTCGAGACCGAACAGGATGGCGGTCGGACCCTTGAGGTGGTCCTTCATGACACCCAGATCGCAGTTGTCGGCCGCGATGCGGGCGAGCCGGTTCTTCACGACCCGGCAATCCACCGCCTTGCTCCGACAGGTCTCCCGAAAGCGAGTCATCTGCTCCACGGTGCAGCCGGCATAATCCGCGAGGATCATGCACTGTGCGGCCTGCATCCGCTCGGTGATGGCTTCCACCTCCGCAATTTTTTCGGGACGTGCCATTTGGCAACTCCTTCGAATCTATGAACCGGACCTACAACCCGGCCCCGCGTCGATTCCGGACGGACCGGATCAGGCGCAGGTGGTGTGATCGACGCGCACGGACGGCGTCATGGTGCCGGAAACGAACAGCGACTTGACGTAGATGCCCTTCACGGCCGACGGCTTGACCCGCACCAGCTCGCGATAGAGCGCGATCGCGTTGCCCGTCAGCGCCTCGTTGTCGAACGAACGCTTGCCGATGGGAACGTTGATCACGCCGGCCTTGTCGACGCGATACTCGATCCGCCCGGCCTTCGCTTCCCGCACCGCCTTGGCGATGTCCATGGTGACGGTGCCGACCTTCGGGTTCGGCATGAGCCCGCGGGGACCGAGGATCCGGCCCAGCTTGCCCAGCTCACCCATCATGTCGGGGGTGGCGATGATGACGTCGCAATCCGTCCAACCGTCCTGGATCTTGGGCAGGTACTCGTCGGCCCCGACCATGTCGGCACCGGCGTCCTTCGCCTCCTGCTCCTTGGGACCGCGCGTGATGACCAGGACCCGGACGGTCTGTCCGGTCCCGTTCGGCAGCACCACGGTGCCGCGAACCATCTGGTCGGCGTGACGGGGATTGACGTTCAGACGCACGGCCATTTCCACCGTCTCGTCGAACTTGGCCTTGGGCATCTGCGACAGCAGCCCGATCGCCTCGCCGATGGCGTAGGTTCCGGTCTTGTCGTAGCCCTCGACGGCCTTGTTGTAGGATTTTCCGCGTTTCATGGTCGACTCCAGTGACTGTGATGTTGCGATTGGATGCGATCGGCCGCGCCGCGCATCCGCTTCTCCGGTTCCCGTCGCCCTGCGGATCAGCGGATCCGCCGGACCGGCCCCGTGGGTCGCAGTCCCGACCTAGACGATGTCCAGCCCCATGCTCCGCGCGGTGCCGGCGATGATCTTCATCGCGGCCTCGTCGGATCCGGCGTTCAGGTCTTCCCTCTTGGTGGCGGCGATCTCGCGCAGCTTGGCGCGGGAGATCGTGCCGACGGAAGTCCGGCCGGGCGTGACGCTGCCCTTGTCCAGGCCGATGGCCTTCTTGATCAGAACGGAAGCAGGCGGGGTCTTCGTGATGAAGCTGAAGCTCCGATCCTGGAAGACGGTGATGACCACGGGGGTCACCAGGCCCATCTGCTCCTTGGTCCTCTCATTGAAGGCGTTGCAGAATTCCATGATGTTCAGACCATGCTGGCCCAGGGCGGGACCCACCGGAGGGGCGGGATTGGCCTGCCCGGCCTTGATCTGCAACTTGATCGATGTCATGACTTTCTTAGCCATTGACCTTCTCTCCTTCAATTCAGGATCCGGCTTCGGTGACGCTCTCGGTCCGCGCGCAAGGAGTCCACATCTTGTCGCGAACGTCGGCCGCCCTTCGGCCCTTCTCTATGGATGTCCGGTCGCCGCTGAGAGGGGCGGAACCGGGGACAGCCGCGTTGGTCCAGACAAAACCGGCGACTGCCAGACGACGGCGCAGCGGGATCAGACAGGCTTGACCTGCAGGAAATCCAGCTCCACCGGGGTCTCCGAACCGAAAATCGAGATCATGACCTTCAGCTTGCCCTTGTCGTGATTGATCTCGTTGATCACGCCGATCCACTCGGTGAAAGGCCCGTCCATGACCTGGACGCTGTCTCCCACGTTGTAGGGGATCTCAAGGGTCTCCCTGTCGTCGTCCGGGGCGGAGATGCGACCGAGGATGCGGTCCACCTCCTCCTTCGTGATCGACTCGGGCTTGAGGGGGGTGCCGCCGACGAAGCGGGTCACGCCCGGAATGCCGTTGATGAAGTGCTGCGTCTCCTTGTTCATGATCATCTCGACCAGGATGTAGCTCGGGAAGAACTTGCGCTTCACGGTGGAGCGCTTGCCGTTCTTCATCTCGGTGACTTCCTGGGTCGCGACGAGCACCTCACCGAAGTTCTCTTCCATGTGCTGGCTCTTGATGGCCATCTCGATGTTGCGCTTGACCTTGTTCTCGTGACCGGTGTTGGCGTGGATGACGAACCACTTCATGCGGCCGCGCCGCTCGATCTCGGCCTGCTCCTCGGCGGAGAGCTCGATCTCGACGGCCGCCAGCAGTTCGTCCTCCTCGGACGCCGGCGCGCCGGCCGCCGCGGGGGCGTCGGCCGTCTCCGCGGGAGCCTCCTCCTCGGCGACGAAGTCCTCGTCGGGCAGGTCGAAGAAGAGCGAATCGGAACCGTCGTCGCCGCTCTCGGCGGCCGCGGCCTCCAGCTCCTTGCCCTCGGGCTTCTCGCGGGTTTCGTCAGAATCAAACACGGCCGGCTCCATTCCCGTCGTCACGTTCGGTCTGCGCGTCCGTCGACCGGCTTGCCGCCGGATCCGCGCCGGACTGGGTCCCGATCCGTGCAGAGCGGGATCCGGACGCAATTCAGACACACGGAGGCACCCCGAAAACGGGACCTTCCGTCCCATCTCCAGGGCCCTGATCGATTTTTCCCGTCACTCCCGGCTAGGCCAGGGAGATGATCGTCTTGATGCCCAGGTCCAGGATCTTGTCCACGGCGAACAGCAGCACGGTGATGACCGCGACCGTCACCATGACGACCACCGTCGACTCCTTCAGCTCAGCGATGCTGGGCCAGGACACCCTCTTCAGCTCCTGGGAAGTCTCCCGAAGGTAGCTGGACAACCGGTTCACCATGTTCCCAGGTCCTTCCTCGGCTCCGGCCTCGCCTCGCGACGGGCCGGCTTCAGATTGCGGTGGCAGGGGCGGCAGGGCTCGAACCCGCGACCCTCGGTTTTGGAGACCGATGCTCTACCAACTGAGCTACACCCCTGCAAATCCAGGCTTCCGCGCGGGCCGGAGCCCCGCGGAGGGTCGTATCAGCGGAACTAGCGCGTTTCCTTGTGCGGCGTGTGCTTGTTGCAACGCGGACAGTACTTCTTGTGCTCCACCCGGTCGGGGTGCAGGCGCTTGTTCTTCTTGGTCGTGTAGTTCCTCATCTTGCACTCGGGGCAAGCGAGGGTAATGATGTCTCGCATGAGACCTGACTCCTCGGCTGCAAGGCGCGTCGATCCCGTTCGACCGACGCGCCTCAGCCCGTTTCCGGATCACCGGCAGGCCCGGAGGGCCGCCGCGGACGACTTCCGGATCGCTCCGGAACCCCCTGAACCCGAACTACTCGTGGATCTTCGCGACGACGCCGGCGCCGACGGTGCGGCCGCCCTCGCGGATGGCGAAGCGCAGGCCCTCCTCCATCGCGATCGGCGTGATCAGCTCCACCTGCATCTTGATGTTGTCGCCGGGCATCACCATCTCGACACCCTCGGGCAGCGCCGCGTTGCCCGTCACGTCCGTCGTCCGGAAGTAGAACTGCGGAC
>JAGRNP010000134.1 GCA_020440705.1 bacterium
CAGCATGTCGCAGTCGGCGTAGCCCGGATTGTGGTGCAGCACGAAATGCCGGTAGCGCTTCTCGCCCGGCGCCATCGCGAGCCCCGCGATGCGGTCGAGGGGCTGCCCGTCGCAGATGGCGCCCGGCCCGTAGGCGTTCCCGTCGGCGTCGCGCGGCGGCGTCCAGGTCGACCAGTGCTGCTCGTGGCGGTGGTCGGGGAAGCCCGCCACGGCGAGCTGGCTGTCCGAACAGCGGGGGAAGACCGCGTCCGGCGCGAGCGCGGGCAGCTGGCCGGGGTGGGTCTGGCCGAGGGCCGCGCCGGCGGCGACCAGCAGCACGGCCGTGACCGTCAGACGGAAACGGCCCATCTCAACCGCCCCCCTTCAGGGCCTGGGCGTCCTTGTACCACTTCGCCGCTTCCTTCTTGTTGCCCAACTTGTCGTACACGAGCCCGATGTTGTTGAAGACGTTCACCGTCTCCTTCTCGGCCATGGCCGAATCGTAGGCCTCGAGGGCCTCGTCGTAGCGGCCGAGGTAGTAGTACGACAGGCCCTGGCTGTAGTAGGCCCGGTACGACGGCCCCTCGATCTCGATCAGCTTGTCGAAGGCGGCCACGGCGTCCTCGTAGCGCTTGGCGCCCATGTAGCTGAGGGCCAGGTTGTACTGGGCCTTGTCGTAGGTCGGATCCAGGGCGATGGCCATCTCGTACGACGAGACCGCCTTCTCGAACTGGTCGGCCTTCTGCGCCATCGAGCCCATGTGGAAGGCGGTCCTGGCGTCGGGCTGCAGGTTGAACGCCTGCTGGTAGGGCTCGACGGCCGCGGCGTACTGCTTCGTCATCTGCAGGCACTGGGCCAGGGCGATCCAGCCGTTGTAGAAGTCGGGCTTGTCGCGCACCACGTTGCGCAGCGACGGGATCGCCGCGTGGAACTTCTCCTCGCGCATGAGGCTGACGGCGTAGTTGTAGACCACCTCGGGCTTGGCATCGCTGCCGCTGACGCCGGCCTTGAGCCACTTGCTGGCCTCCTTGTCGTTGCCCATGCGCATGTAGAGGTTGCCGATGGCCACGCGCACGTCGTCGAGGGGCTCGATCTCGTAGGCCTGTTCGTAGGCCGCGACCGCGTCCTCGCGGCGGCTGGTCTGCTCGTACACCTTGCCGGTGGCGATCCAGGTGCCGGCCTTGTCCGGATGGTCCTCGCGGGCCCGCCGCGCGGCCACCCCCGCCTCGCGCTGCATGTCCTGCTTGAGGTAGCAGTCGACCAGGCGCGGCAGCAGGTCGTCGCGCCCCGGCGTCATCTCGTAGGCCTGCTTGTAGAGCCTGGCGGCGTCGGGGAACAGGCCCGAGTCCTCCATGAGCTTGGCGTCGTCGACCATCAGGTTCACGCGGTTGTGCACGATGGAGCGCGCCTCGCGGTAGCCGTCCTCGGCCTCGGCGTCCGGATTGTCGGCCAGGCCGGCGAGGAATCGCTCGGCCACCGGGGCCCGGGCCTCGAGCAGGTCGCGGACGGCCTGGTCGTCGCCCTGTTCGGCCTCGAGCTGGTTGAGCTGCAGCACCAGACGGAAGCCCTCCGGCCCCAGATCGGGCTCGAAGGCCTTGAGTCCCTCCGCGAAGGTGGCGCGGGCCTGGTCGAGCATGCCGGCGTCCTTCTGGGCGCCGCCGATCAGCCGCCAGTAGTCCTGGCCGCCGAGCTGGTCGAACTTCCGGTACTGGCCGTACTCGGCCACGGCCATGTCGAAGTCGCCCAGCCGCGAGAAGACCATGCCCAGGTTGCGGTGGTAGTCGCCTTCCAGGGGCGACGACTGGACCGCGCGGATGAAGGAATCGCGGGCCAGGTCGTACTTCTCCTGGTTGGCGTAGATGACGCCCAGGTCGTTCCACGCCTTCGCATCGGCGGGATTCTTCGTGAGCTTCTGGTTGAGCATCGCGATGCGATCCTCGTCGGTCATGTTCTCCTCGGCGGCCGGGACGCCGAGCCGGATGCCGCCGGCGACCGAATCGGCGGCGGCGTCCTGGGCGGCGGCGGGCGTCGTGGCCAGCAGGACCAGGAGCAGGGGCAGGCCGGTCATGAACTGTCGGGAGGGCATGCGTCACCTTTCACAGGGGCGGCGCGGCGCCGGGAGACCCGGCGGCACGCGACCTGGGCTGAAACATGGAATCGGCCACATGATAGGGACTGCCCCAGAACGTGTCCAGCGCCGCCCCCGCGGCCGATCCCGGCCTTCTACACCGGGCTGCGGGCCCGGATTCCGGAAAAACGGCTCCCGGCGGGCCCGGTCCGGGACCGTCGGCGCCGATCCGGCGGTTGACGGGGCCGCCCGGTTCTGTTGATTTATGGCCATGATCCGCTTCCGCATCCTGGGCGCCGGCGGCGCCATTCCCACCCCCACCCACACCCCGGCCGCCTACTGGGTCACCGTGGACGGCACCGCCGTGCTCATGGATCCCGGACCCGGCGCCCTGGTGCGGCTGGTGCGCTGTGGCGACGCCCCGGGCGGGGTCGACGCCGTCGGGCTGGTGCTCTTCACGCACCTGCATCCGGACCATCACGGCGACCTCGTGGCCCTGCTCTTCGCCCTGCACTCGCCGCTGACGGCGAGCGAGGCGCCCCTGCGCCTGTACGGGCCGGCGGGCCTGACCGACCTGCTCGCCGCCCTCGGCGGCATCTACGGCTCGTGGCTCGAGCCGCGCAAACGCGAACTCGTGGTCACGGAATGGGCGCCCGGCGCGGCCCTGGACCTGCCCGACGGAGGGCGCATCGCACCCTTCGCCGTGGACCACCCCCAGGACCGGCTCACGCGCGGCGACGCCCTCGGCTACCGCTTCACCGACGCCGCGGGCCACGTGGCGGTGTTTTCCGGGGACACCGGCGCGTGTGCGGGGTTGGAGAACGCGGCGCGCGGCTGCGACCTGCTCGTGGTCGAGTGCTCGGCCCCGGACGGTCTCGGCGTGACGGGCCACCTGACGCCGGCGGAGGTGGGCGAGCTGTGCGCCGTCGCCGGCCCGCGGCGGGTCGCGCTGACCCATCAGTATCCGGCCGCCGCCGCCGCCGACCTGGCCGCCGCCGTGCGCCGCCGGTTCGACGGTCCGGTCGAGCAGGCCCGCGACGACAGCCTCTATTGCGTGCCCCACGAGAACGGAGAGACACCGACATGATCCGATGCCGCCGCCGGGACCCGCGCCTGGCCCTGCTGCCCGCCCTGCTCCTGCTCGGCGCGGCCCTGCCCGCCTTCGCCGACGACCCCGCCCCCGCCGCCCCGGGCGGCGCGGATCCGGCCGCACGGGCCCGGGAGATCGTCGAGGGGCGGGGCGAGTTCGAGATGGTGCTGATCCATGGGCTCGGGGCCAACGCCACCGTGTGGGACGACGTCCTGCCGTTCCTGAAGAACACCTTCCGTGTCGCCGTCTTCGAGTTTGCCGGCCACGGCGCGACCCAGCCCATCGCCGACGACACCATCGCCAAGGAGTCGGAGCGGCTCCGGGAGTTCATCGCCGAACACGATTTCGTCTACCCCACCCTCGTCGGGCACGGCATGGGCGGCATGATCGCGATGCAGTACGCGCTCGACCATCCGGCCGACGTGCACCGCCTGATCGTCATCGACGCGGCGCCGAAGCAGCTCGCGACCCAGGCGGAGAAGGCCGCCGTGGGCGAGCAGCTCCTCGGGAACTACGACCGTTTCGTGGCCGCGCGCTACCTGCAGATGAGCGGCGACGAGGCCATCTCCCAGCGCGCCATGGACATGGCCCTGCGCACGGACAGCGCCACCTTCATCTCCCTGCTCATGAGCAGCTTCGATTTCGACCTGACCGGACGCCTGAACACGCTCTCGGTGCCGCTGCTGGTGATCGGAAGCGAAATGATGTTCCCGCCGGCCGACTCCTCGCGCCACCTGCTGCACCACTACGGTTTCAGCCATGCGCGCAGCCTGAGCTTCAAGCGGATCGCCAAGGCGGGGCACTACGTGATGCTGGAGCAGCCGGTGATGACGGCGAGCGTGCTGCTCGCCTTCGGCGTGACGGCGGACTACCAGTTCGACCAGTAGGGAAGCGGGCTCAGCGGGCGGCGGCCGCGCCGCCCAGCAGGGCCAGATCGGCGTCGACCATCATCCGCACCAGCTCCGCGAATCCGACGCGGGGCTCCCACCCCAGCACCCGTTTCGCCTTGCCATAGTCGCCGATGAGCTGGTCGACCTCGGCCGGACGCAGGAAGCGGTCGTCCTGCTTGACGTAGGCGGCCCAGTCGAGGTCGACGTGGCCGAAGGCGATGTCGAGGAAATCGCGGATGGAGTGGGTCTCGCCGGTGGCGATGACGAAGTCGTCGGGCTCGTCGTGCTGCAGCATGAGCCACATGGCCTCGACGTAGTCGCCCGCGTAGCCCCAGTCGCGCTGACTGTCGAGGTTGCCCAGGCGCAGTTCGTCGGCCCGGCCCAGCTTGATGCGCGCGACGCCGTCGGAGATCTTGCGGGTGACGAACTCGAGCCCGCGGCGGGGGCTCTCGTGGTTGAAGAGGATGCCCGAGGCCGCGAACAGGCCGTAGCTCTCGCGGTAGTTCACGGTGATGTGATGGCCGTAGCACTTGGCCACGGCGTAGGGGCTGCGGGGGTGGAAGGGCGTCAGCTCGTTCTGGGGCACCTCGCGCACCTTGCCGAACATCTCGCTGCTGCTGGCCTGGTAGAAGCGGGCGCCGGGCACCACCTGGCGCATGGCCTCGAGCATGCGCGAGACCGCCAGTCCGGTGAACTGGCCGGTGAGGGTGGGCTGGTTCCAGCTCGTGGGCACGAAGCTCTGGGCGGCCAGGTTGTAGATCTCGTCCGGCCGGGACTCCTCGAGGCACGACACCAGCGAAGCCTGGTCCAGGAGATCGCCCTGCAGGAAGCGCAGGCGGCTCTTCAGGTGTTCGACGCGCTGGCAGGTCTCGGTGCTCGACCGGCGCAGCATGCCGAAGACCTCATATCCCTTGTCCAGGAGGAACTCGGCGAGATAGGATCCGTCCTGGCCAGTGATGCCGGTGATGAGGGCTTTCTGCGCCATGCTCGACTCCGCTTCTGGATTGTGCTTCCCGGGGGCCCCGCCCCGCGGGACCACCAATCTACACCGGGGGCCGCGCCGGGACAAGGCAGGGTCCGGCGGTGCCGCGCGGCGGCACGGTCCGGAAGGGGGGATCCGGGGGCGTTCCCCACGCGGCCCCTTGCCGAATCGCCGACTATTGCTTCAGTTGAAGGGGAATGCGGCCGATAACCGGAGGATCGATCGACCCCGCTTCGGCCCCGCCCCGCACCGGAAACCTGGAGGGAAATCCCGATGCCCGCACAACGTTCCCTGGGAATCGCCGGCTTCGCCGCCGCGGTCCTGCTCATCGCCCTGCTCTGGCAGGTCCCCGCCCCGGCTCCGGCCGCCGCGCCCGGCGCCGCGGCCCTGCGGGTGGAATGGGACGCCGAGTCCGGCGCCTTCGTGCCCGTCCGCGCGTCCGACAAGGCAGCCATCGCCGCCGCCATGGCCCGGAGCCTGAACCGCTCCGTCGACGGCCTGACCACCGAGACCCTGCCCGCCGGCGGCGAGCGGCTCGATCTGCAGGGCCGCTTCCGCAGCCTCTCGATCGCGGTCACCGACCCCGACGGGACCGTGCGCACCGGTTGCGTCACCACGCCCGCCGAGCTGGACGCGTTCCTCGCGGCCGGCGGCGGGCACGAGCACGGAAAGGAGCGCTAGCATGAGACGTCCCATCCTGCTGCGCGGCTGCGCCGTGCTTCTCGCGCTGCTGGTCGCCACCGGCGCCGGCGCCACCACGATCACCATCGTCAACCTCGACGGGCCCGGCGAGGGTTTCAACGACCCGACGCCCGCCGCTCCCGTCGGCGGCAACAACGGCCTGACGGTGGGCGCCCAGCGCCTGAACGCCTTCGAGTTCGCCGCCTCGATCTGGGAGAGCATCCTGGACAGCGACGTGGAGATCCGCATCGGGGCCAGGTTCGACCCCCTGAGCTGCAATGCCTCGAGCGGCGTGCTCGGCGCGGCCGGCCCCCAGTCGCTGTACCACAGCTTCCCCAACGCGCCGCTGCCCACCACGTGGTACGTCGATGCCGAGGCCGACATGCTGGCCGGCTTCGACCAGAACAGCGGCGCCCAGGACATCGGCGCCACCTTCAACTCCATGCTCGGCACGACCGGCTGCCTGGAATCGTCGTCGTGGTACTACGGGTTCGACGACGTGGAACCGGCCGGCGGCATCAACCTGGTGATCGTGCTCCTGCACGAGTTCAGCCACGGCCTCGGCTTCCTCAGCATCGTCGACGAGGCGGACGGCACGGCGCCGTTCGGCATCCTCGACGTGTACTCGCGCTACCTCTACGACACGACGGTCGGCCTGCACTGGGCCAACATGTCCAACGCCCAGCGCGCCGCCTCGGCCATCAACACCGACAACCTCGTGTGGGACGGTCCGTCGGTGACCGGCGCCGCGCCGGACGTGCTCTGCGCCGAGACCGTGGTCGAGATCACCGCCCCGGCCGGCAGCGCCGGCATCTACGATGCGCCCCTCGCCCTCTTCGGGGCGGCCTGCGGCGCGACGGTGACGGGCCCGATCGTCGAGGTGAACGACGGCGTGGGCGTGGGCAGCGACGCCTGCTCGGCCACCGGCCAGGACCTGTCCGGCCGGATCGCCCTCATCGACCGGGGCACCTGCGCCTTCATCACGAAGGTGCTGAACGCCCAGAACGCCGGCGCCATCGGGGCCATCGTCGTCAACAACGTGGCCGGCGACGCCTTCGCCATGGGCGGCGAGGACCCGAGCATCACGATCCCGTCGGTCATGGTCTCCCTGGCCGACGGCACCACGATCCGGGCCGGCCTCGGCTCGGGCCTGACCGGCTCGATCCGGCCCGACGCCACGCGCATCGCCGGCGCCGACGACCAGGGCCGGGTGCGGGTGTACAACCCGAATCCGATCGAGCCCGGCTCGTCCATCTCGCACTTCACGACCTCGGCGTTCCCCAACCTGCTCATGGAGCCGGCCATCAACTCGGACCTGCCCGTGGACGTCGACCTCACGCGCCAGCTCTTCTTCGACATCGGCTGGCGCTTCTTCGAGGTGGCCGTGCAGCAGCTGCCCGCCCTGGCGGGCGAGCGCCGCGACGGCGCCGTGCACCTGAGCTGGCAGATCAATCCGGACCTGCTCTCGCACCAGGTCTACGTGCACCGCGAGCAGGAGAACACGGCCCGCGTGCAGGTGAGCCCCGGCGCCCTGCCCTGGGCCGCCACCTCGTATGTCGACGAGACGGCGCCCGAGGGCCCCGTCGACTACTGGCTCGAGCTGGTCTCGCCCGAGGGCGACCGCAGCTGGCAGGGCCCCGTCGGCGTCGACGGCGTGGTCTTCGGCAGCCGCTTCGCCTTCGCGCCCGGCTTCCCCAACCCGTTCGTCACCGAGACGAGCTTCGCCTTCACCCTGCCCGCGGGCGGGGCCGTGCGCGTGACGGTGCACGACCTGCGCGGCCGGCTGGTGCAGGAGCTCGCCGCGGGCACCGAGACGGCCGGGCGCCACGTGGTGACGTGGGACGGCCGCGACGCGCGCGGCGCCCGCGTGGCCGCCGGCATGTACTACGCCCGGATCGATTTCGAGGGGCAGGTGCGGAGCCGGAAGATCATGGTGATGAAGTAGTCGCGGATCAGGCGGTCAGGCCGGCGTCGTTCCCCACGGCGCCGGCCGCGGCCGTGGCCGCCCGCGGGGCGGGACAGGGCTGCGGGCGCCCGAAGAGATAACCCTGCCCGTACTTGACCCCCATGCCCAGCAGGATCTCGTAGTCGTCGGTGGTCTCGATGCCTTCGGCCACGACCTCGGCGCCGAGCACGTCGGCCACCCGCAGCAGCCGCTCGAGGGCGCGCCGCATCTCCGGATCGCCGGCCAGGCCGCGCACCAGGCGCTTGTCGACCTTCATGACCTGCGGGTGCAGCATGATCAGGCCCTCGAGGCAGCTGTTGCCGAAGCCCACGTCGTCGATGGCCACCTTGATGCCCGCCTCCTGCAGCACGCGCACCCGCGGCACGAGCACCGCCGGATCGCCCAGCAGCTGCTGCTCGCTGAGCTCGAGGCAGCAGTGGCCGTCGCTGCCGTCGTCGCCGCCGAGCAGCACGCGCAGCAGCTCGGCCTCGGACG
Organism: bacterium; assembly: GCA_020440705.1. Lineage (NCBI taxonomy): Bacteria > bacterium. The sequence continues at coordinate 8,131 of JAGRNP010000134.1, forward strand.
TCTGCAGCAGGGTCGTCGGCATGATGTTCACGTGGTAGCCCGTGCCCGGCCCCATGGCCCGGGCCGCGGCCGCGCACAGCTTCAGGCAGCGCAGGTCGACCGCGGGCAGGATGTTGTTCTCCTGGCAGAAGCGGAAGAGGTTGTCCGGCCGGCGCAGCGGGCCGTCGGGGCCCCGCGTGAGCATCTCGCGCGAGACGATGCGGCCGTCGGCCATGTTCACGATGGGCTGGTGGCGCACCTCGAGCACGTTGCCGCGCAGCAGGGCCGCCACCATCTCGGGTCCGGCCAGCACGGGCCGGATCATCTCGACTTCGGCCACCGACGCGGCCCGCGCCACCCGGTTCTTGCCCTGGATCTTCGAGCGCTGCAGCACGAAATCGGCCGTGGCGAGCACCTCGTCGAAGCTGGCGCTGTTGGCGTTGATGGCCGTCAGGCCGATGCTGGCCGTCGTCTGCAGGCGGTGCTCGCCGGCGGTGATCTCGTCGCGGCTGATGGCCAGGCGGATCTTCTCGGCCACGACCTCGCCGGTGGCCTCGTCGGTGCCCGGCAGGATGACCATGAAGCGGTCGGTGCCGCAGCGGCCCACCTTGTCGTCGTCGCGCACCGACTCGCGGATGCGGCGGGCGGCCCCGGTCAGCACCAGGTCGCCCACGCCGTGGCCGAGGGTGGCGTTCACCTTCGAGAAGTCGTCCAGGTCGACCAGCAGGATGAGCAGGTCGCGGTCGGCGGCGCGGCAGCGCTCGAGCTCGTCGAGCAGGGCGCGCTCCATGCCCTTGCGGTTGAGCAGGCCGGTCAGCGAGTCCATGTGCACGAGCCAGTCGAGGCGCGCGGTGACCGACGCGAGCTCCCGGCTGATGGCGGCCTCGCGGCGGCAGTACTCGAAGGTGCGGCTCCAGATCTCGGGGCTGAACTCGTCGACGGGCAGGCACTCGCGGGCGCCGGCGCGGCGCAGTTCTTCCTGGGCGTCGCGGTCCGGGCTCACGGCGAGGGCCATGGCCGGCACCTCGGGGTGCTCGGCGCTGAGGCGGCGCACGGCGTCGCGCAGGTCCCCGTCGGCCGGGTCCGGGCCGACGAGCACCACGTCGACGTCGCTGACCGCGAGGTAGGTCAGCGCGTCGCTGAGGTGGGTGAAGTGGGCCACCTTGTAGCGCGGGTCGCGGAGCGGGCCCAGCATACCCCGCATGCGGGTTGCCAGGGCCGGATCGCGGTGCACGAAGAGCAGGCGGCAGACCTGCGGGTCCGGAGTCATGCGCGGACTGAATCCCTTCAGTGAGGCGATGGGGCCACGTCCCTGTGGCCGTGCGCGTCGATTCCGCCCCAACCCTACACGCGGGCCCGGCCCCGCGCAACTTCTCAATGCCGCCCCCCGGGGGCTACTTGACCAGCGTCAGACCCACCGCCGTGGCCTCGCCCCCGGCCACCAGGCGGGCCAGGTAGCGCCCGGCCGCGGCCGG
>JAGRNP010000135.1 GCA_020440705.1 bacterium
TACGGCGGCGGAATCGCGCCTTGATCTCGGCCCGGCCAGGCGCACCGGGTACCAGAATGAGTTTTTCAACAGCCTGCTAGCGCGCCTTGGCCGGCATCCCCACCACCAGCGTGCCCGGCGCCACGTCCCTGGTGACGACCGCGCCGCCGCCGACGGTGGCGCCGTCGCCGACCGTCAGGTACTGCAGCACCTGGGCGCCCGTGCCCACCAGCGCGCCGCGCCCGATGTCGACGCCGCCGGAGATGTTCACCGTGGGGTTCAGGGTGCAGGCCCGCCGCAGCACGGCCTCGTGCCCGAGGGTGCAGGCCAGGTTCACCATGGCGAAGGGTTCGAAGACCAGGTTCACGGTGCCGATGACGTTGGCGCACACCTGCACGCCGTGGCCCACGCGGGCGCTGGGACGGTGGAAGTTGGCCGTGGGGGCGATCAGGGCGGGCCAGCACTCCGGGCCGTAGAGGGCCTCGAGGGCGTCGGCCACCTTCAGGCGCGGGGCGGCGTTGCCGATTCCCATGGCCAGGCAGTCCCAGCGGTCGCGGTGCGCGCGCAGCCAGTCGAAGTCGCCGAGGATCTCGTCGGCGCTGTCGGTGGGGCCCGGCTTGTCCGGCTCGCTCACCACGTAGCCCGTGAACTCGTAGCGGTCGCCGCCGGCGGCCGTGATCTCCTCGGCCAGCCAGCGCACCTCGCGGGCGAAACCGCCCGCGCCGATGATCACCATCCTGCGCGCGTCCATCGCGTCGTCCTCCCGGAAGCGCGGACCGGCGGGCGATTCGGGCTTGCCCATCCCGCACGCCGACCGCAGATTTGGGGCACGGCCGCGCGGCGGCCGCCGAAGCGCCAACTTAAAGCCCGGAAGCACCCATGCTCAAGCGGATTCTCGACTTCTGCGCCGCCCTGCTCGGCCTCGCCGTGCTGGCCGTGCCCCTGCTCGTGCTCGCGGTGCTGGTGCGCTGGCGGCTGGGGGCGCCGGTGCTGTTCCGCCAGGTGCGGCCCGGGCTGGGCGGCGCGCCGTTCACCATGTACAAGTTCCGCACCATGACCGACGCCCGCGGCCCCGACGGCGAGCTCCGGCCCGACGGCGAACGCCTGCCGGCCTTCGGCCGCGCCCTGCGGCGCACGAGCCTGGACGAGCTGCCCGAACTGGTGAACGTGCTGCGGGGCGAGATGAGCCTGGTGGGACCGCGGCCGCTGCTCATGGAGTACCTGCCGCTCTACGACGCGACCCAGGCCCGGCGGCACGAGGTCCGGCCCGGCATCACGGGCTGGAGCCAGGTGAACGGGCGCAACGCCACCGACTGGGACACGCGCCTGGCCCAGGACGTCTGGTACGTCGACCACCGCAGCCTGGCCCTGGACCTGAAGATCCTCCTGCTGACGGTGGGCCGGGTGCTGCGGGCCGACGACGTGGCCGCCGCGGGGCAGGCCACCAAGGAGCCCTTCCGGGGCTCGGGCGGGGCGTCGGGCGGGGCCGGCGGGGCGAATTGAGGGGCGACAACAGGCCGCCGAAACGGTAGTCTGACGGGAACGACAGCCGAGGAGCACACCGGAACCATGGAAGCGCAGGAATTGCCTCTCAAGGACCCCAAGCTGGCCATCGACGGCGGCGATCCGATCCGGGCGACGCCGCTGCCGACCTGGCCCGAGTTCGACCCCGACACCGTCGCGGCGGTGGGCGAGGTGCTGCGGTCCGGACGCGTCAACTACTGGACCGGCCACCGCGGCCGGCTCTTCGAGCAGGAGTTCGCCGCCTGGTGCGGCACGCGCCACGCCGTGGCCCTGGCCAACGGCAGCGTGGCCATCGAGCTCGCGCTCAAGGCCATCGACCTGCAGCCCGGCGACGAGGTCATCACCACCTGCCGCAGCTTCATGGCCTCGGCCAGCAGCGTCGTGCTGTGCGGCGGCCGGGTCGTCTTCGCCGACGTCGATCCGGTCTCGCAGAACATCACCGCCGCCACGGTGGCGCCGCTGGTGACCGCCCGCACCCGGGCCATCATCGCCGTGCACCACGCGGGCTGGCCGTGCGACATGGATCCCCTGCTCGCACTGGCGGCCCGGCACGACCTGGTCGTCATCGAGGACTGCGCCCAGGCCCACGGCGCCCGCGACAAGGGGCGCCCGGTGGGGGGCATCGGCCACATCGGCTGCTGGTCGTTCTGCCAGGACAAGATCATGACCACCGGCGGCGAGGGCGGCATGCTCACCACCGACGACGAGGCCGTCTGGCAGCGGGCCTGGTCGTACAAGGACCACGGCAAGAACTACGACAAGGTGTTCGCGCCCGATCCCGAGCCGGGCTTCCGCTGGCTGCACGACAGCTTCGGCACCAACTGGCGCCTGACCGAGATGCAGGCCGTCATCGGCCGGCTGCAGCTCGGCCGCATGGACGCGTGGCACGCGCGCCGGGCGGCCAACGCCGCGGCCCTGATCGCGGGGCTGGCCGACGTGCCGGGCATCCACGTGCCCGCCGTGCCCGCCGGGGTCGAGCACGCCTGGTACAAGTTCTACGCCTTCGTGGAGCCGGCGGCGCTGTCCGCCGGCTGGGACCGCGACCGCATCAAGGCCGCGATCCGCGCCGAGGGCGTGCACTGCGACACGGGCTCGTGCCCCGAGATGTACCGCGAGGAGGCCTTCGCCGGCACGGGCATGCGCCCCGCCGCGCGGCTGCCCGTCGCGGTAGACCTCGGGCGCCGCAGCCTGTTCTTCCCGGTCCACCCGACCCTCGACGACGCCGACATGCAGGACGTGGTGGCCGCCGTCCGGAAGGTGATGGCCGCCGCCACCGGTTGACCGCCCGGTTCGCCACAAGGACGTGAGGACACGCGGATGAGCAACGACAACGACAACCCCCGCAACGCGCTCCTGCGCGAGGACGGCGCCCTGACCAGGCTGGTCCGCAGCAACCGGCTGCTCTTCGGACTGGTCTTCTTCGGACTGCTCTCGGCGATCTCGGTCACGGCCTCGTTCTTCATCCGCTTCGTCGTGCTCGGCCCCTTCCTCATCACCAACCTCGACCAGTGGCAGACCTGGTGGCTGGCCATGCTCGGCGTCACCGTGCCCGTGCGCATGATCTTCTTCTGGCTGATCGGGCTGCACAAGACGTCGTGGCGCTTCGCCTCGGTGGAGGACCTGCCGCCCCTCGTGGGCGCGGTCATGTCCAGCTCGGCGCTGATCATCGTCGCCCTGTGGGTGTTCTGGGACAAGCCGGGCGGCTTCCCCCTCTCGACCCTCGCCATCGACATGGTGCTCTGCCTCGGGCTGGTGACCATCGGGCGCTTCGCCTACCGGCTGCTGAGCGGTCCCTCGGACAAGCTGGGCAACACCGAGCCGCGCAAGCGGGCCATCGTCGTGGGCGCGGGCAACGCCGGCGCCCTGACCATCGAGGCCATGCAGTCGCCGCGGCTGGGGGCCTTCCGGCCCGTGGCCCTCGTCGACGACAACGTGCACGCCCAGGGGGTGCGCATCCGCGGCGTCGAGGTCATGGGCACCATCGACCAGATCAAGGACGTCGCCCGCCGGCGGCGGGCCGAGGTCATCGTGCTGGCCATCCCGTCGGCCACCACGGCCGCCCTCTACCGCATCCTGAACCACTGCCAGGAGACGAAGCTGCCCATCAAGTCGGTGCCGAGCTTCTGGGAGATCATGGAGTCGGAGAAGCCGGGCATCCGGCGGGTCGAGGACTTCAGCACCACGAGCCTGCTGCAGCGGCGGCCCGTGAGCGGCGACGTGGGGGTGATCCGCGAGATGCTGCGGGGCAGGCGCGTGCTGGTGACCGGCGCCGCCGGCAGCATCGGTTCGGAGCTGTGCCGCCAGGTGGTGGAGAACGGCGCGGCGTACCTGGCCTGCCTCGACAAGGACGAGAACGGCCTGTTCCGCATCGAGCAGGAGCTGCGCGACCGCGAGCGGCCCACGGCGTTCGACTTCCTGCTCGGCGACATCAAGAACCCGCAGCGCCTCGAGCGCTTCTTCGCCGTCGCCCGTCCGGACATCGTCTTCCACGCCGCCGCCTACAAGCACGTGCCGATCCTGCAGTTCCACCCCGAGGAGGCGGTGCTGAACAACGTCTTCGGCACGCGCCAGCTCGCGGACATGGCCCTGCGCCACGGGGTGCAGCGCTTCGTCATGATCTCCACCGACAAGTCGGTGAACCCGACCAACGTCATGGGGGCCACCAAGCAGGTGGCCGAGAAGGTCATCCTCACGCGGCAGAACCAGGACGACGGCGCCACCAGCTTCTCCATCATCCGCTTCGGCAACGTGCTCGGCTCGGCCGGCAGCGTGGTCGAGCTCTTCCACAAGCAGATCAAGAAGGGCGGCCCCGTCACCGTCACCCACCCGGACATGGAGCGCTTCTTCATGACCATCGCCGAGGCCGTGCAGCTCGTGCTCTTCGCCGCGGCCATGGGGCGGGGGGGCGACGTCTTCATCCTCGACATGGGGGCCTCGGTGAAGATCGACGACCTGGCCCGCCAGATGATCCGCCTGTCCGGCCTGACGCCCGACGTGGACGTGGGCATCACCTACACGGGCCTGCGTCCGGGGGAGAAGCTCTTCGAGGAGCTGTGGGCCGAGGGCGAGGAGCCGGCCCCCACCGAGAATCCCGGCATCATGGTGGCCCGACGGCAGGCCATCGACGTGGCCGAGGTCGAATCCGGCGCCGGGCGGCTCGTGGAGGCCGCCATGCTCGGCCGCCGTGACGACATCTGGACCGAATTGCTGGCCCTGGTGCCCGATTTCAGCGGTTTGACGGGCCAGGACGCCGAAACGCCCCCCGAAGTGCCCGCGCCGGAGGGCCCCCGTGAAGATTCGGTCAATCGGGCCGCCGAAACGCCGAATAACTTGCCATAGGCTGCTCATTCGCCTATATTCCGCCCGACCGAAGCCGGGCCGGGGATATCCCATCCGGCGTTTCGGTCTGCTTTGAGGTGCGGGTCGGCACCAGGCGGCGCCCAGGGGATCGAATTCGCGATCCGGGCGACGACCGTGTTTCCGCGCAAGCCCCGGCGAACGGCGCAAGCTCCCGGGGCCCGGCGGCCGGCCTGCGGCCATCGTGACGCCAGCGCGTCCGTTTAGGGAGGTTCTCGACGATGGCACTTACCAAGGAACAGAAAGAACAGGTCATCGGGAAGTTCAAGAAGCACGACGGGGACTCGGGTTCGCCCGAGGTCCAGATCGCGCTTCTGACCGAGCGCATCAACACCCTCAGCGATCACTTCAAGATGCACAAGGCGGACCATCACAGCCGCCGCGGGCTGCTGAAGATGGTCGGGCAGCGCAAGCGCCTGCTCAGCTATCTGAAGAAGAAGGATCTCGACGGGTACCGCGCCCTCATCAAGGAACTGGGTATCCGCGGTTGATGACCGTCTCGGGAGTCTGGTTTGGACGCAAGTTCGCATAGACCGGTGATCGGCCGCGCTGGGTTCGCGGCCGTTCGCCGTATGTGCGGGTCGTGTCCTGCGGCCGGACCTGCCGGACCTGGAGCTGCAAAGCGGTAGGAAGATGTTTTGAAGGGTGCATGGTGCGCCCGACGCAGTCGACGCCGATCGCGGAATACGCCGCCCGGCGCCACCTGGAAGGAATAAGCAGAATGAGCAAGCAAATCGTCAGCATGGAAATGAACGGGACCACGTTCAGCTTCGAGACCGGCCGCATGGCCAAGCAGGCCAACGGCAGCTGCATCGTGCGCATGGGCGACACCATGAGCCTGATGACCGTCACGGCCGATCCCAGCCCCAGCGACCGGGATTTCCTGCCGCTGTTCGTGGAGTACCGGAACAAGACCTACGCCGCCGGCAAGATCCCGGGCGGCTTCTTCAAGCGCGAGGCCCGTCCGACCGAGCGGGAGACCCTCACCTGCCGGCTGATCGACCGCCCCCTGCGGCCGCTCTTCCCGGACGGCTACAGCCATGAGACCCAGATCGTGGCCTTCATCATCAGCGCGGACACCGATTTCCATGCCGACACCCTGAGCATCACCGGCGCCAGCATGGCCCTGGCCCTGAGCGACGTGCCGTTCCACGAGATCGTCTCGGGCGTGCGCGTGGCCGACGTCGACGGCGAGTTCATCCCCAACCCCTCCTTCGAGCAGCTCGAGGAGTCGACCATGGACCTCGTGGTCGCGGGCACCGACGACGTCGTGTGCATGATCGAGGGCGAGTGCCTCGAGGTGCCGGAAGACCGCCTGCTGGACGCCATCGAGTTCGCCCACGGCTGGATCAAGAAGCTGAACAACCTCCAGCGCCAGCTGCTCGAGGTCGCCGACAACAAGAAGGCCAAGTGGGACCTGCCCGAGGTGCCGTCCCTGCCCGCCGACGTCAGCGACAAGGTCAAGGAGCTGGTCCTGCCCGAGCTGAAGCAGGCCATCGTGGTCAAGGGCAAGATGGAGCGCTCGGACGCCCTGAAGGCCGTCAAGACCAAGGTCAAGGAGGCCTTCACCGACGCCGACGGCAACGTGAACGGCGACGCCATGGCCGCCCTGAGCAAGCTCGAGAAGCACACCATGCGCGAGATGATCCTCTCGGAGGGCGTGCGCACCGACGGCCGCGACCTGACCACGGTCCGGCCCATCACCGTCGAGACCGGCGTGCTGCCGCGCGCCCACGGTTCCTGCCTGTTCACCCGCGGCGAGACCCAGTCCCTGGGCACCGTCACCCTGGGCAGCAAGCAGGCCGAGCAGCGCATCGAGCCGCTGAACACCGAGCAGTACTGGTCGAAGTACTACCTGCACTACAACTTCCCCCCGTTCAGCGTGGGCGAGGTCGGTCGCTACAGCGGCACCGGCCGCCGCGAGATCGGCCACGGCAAGCTCGCCGAGCGCGCCATCCGCCCGATCCTGCCGGACGTGGAGGACTTCCCGTACACGATCCGCCTCGTGTCGGACATCCTCGAGAGCAACGGCTCCTCGTCGATGGCCTCGGTCTGCAGCTGCTGCATGGCCATGCTCGACGCGGGCGCCCCGCTGCGGGCCAAGGTGGCCGGCGTGGCCATGGGCCTGGTCAAGGACGGCGACCGCATCGCGGTGCTGACCGACATCCTGGGCGTCGAGGACCACCTCGGCGACATGGACTTCAAGGTCACCGGCACCCGCGACGGCATCACCGCCTTCCAGCTGGACACCAAGATCGCCGGGCTGCCCCGCGAGGTCATGGTCAAGGCCCTGACCGACGCGCGGAACGCCCGTCTGCACATCCTGGACATCATGGACGAGGCCCTGCCCGAGGCGCGCCCGGAGATGAGCCCGTACGCCCCGAAGATCGAGACGATCCAGATCCCGGTGAAGAAGATCGGCACGCTGATCGGCCCGGGCGGCAAGGTCATCAAGAAGATCCAGGAGGACACCGGCGCCACCATCGAGGTGGACGACGACGGCATGGTCTTCATCAGCAGCACCGACCAGGCGGGCGGCGCGGCGGCGATGGAGTACGTCCGCGGCCTGATGGCCGAGCCCGAGCTGGACAAGGTGTACCACGGCGAGGTCAAGACCATCGTCGACTTCGGCGCCTTCGTCGAGTTCCTGCCCGGCAAGGACGGCCTGCTGCACATCTCCGAGCTGGAGTGGCACCGCGTGAACAACGTGGAGGACGTCCTGCAGGTCGGCGACAAGGTCGACGTCAAGCTGGTCGAGATCGACAGCCGCACCGGCAAGGTCCGCCTGAGCCGCAAGGCGCTGCTGCAGCGCCCCGAGGGCGTGGAGGACACCCCGCGCGACGACCGTCGCGGCGGTGGTGACCGCGGCGACCGCGGGGGCCGGGGCGGTCGCGATCGCGGCCGCGGCGGCCGGCGCTAGGACCGGGGTTCGATGAACCTCGATCCTTACCGGAACGAGCTGCCGCCCCGCCGGGAAGTGCTTCCCGGCGGGGCGGTCCTGCTCTCGACCCCCATCCGGTCGGCCCACGCCGTCACCCTCGGCGTCTGGCTGCGCACCGGCAGCCAGGACGAGCCCGCCGACCTCGGCGGCATCTCCCATTTCCTCGAACACATGGTCTTCAAGGGCTCGCGCAAGCGGTCGGCCTACGAGATCGCCCTGACCTTCGACCGCCTCGGCGCCGCCGTCGACGCCTTCACCACCAAGGACCTCGTGGCCTTCACCATCAAGGTGCTGCCCGAGTACTTCCGCGAGGCCGCCGAACTGCTGGCCGAGATGCTCCTGCAGCCGGCCTTCGACCCGCGCCTGACCGAGCTCGAGCAGAACGTCGTCATCGAGGAGATCCAGGAAGCCCTCGACACCCCGGAAGACCGCCTGCACGACGCCTTCGCGGCCCGGGTCTACGGCGCCCACCGCCGCGGCCGGCCCATCCTGGGCACGCCCGACTCGCTGCGCTCGTTCGGCCCGGACATCCTGGCCGCCCAGCACCGGCGCCTGTTCGCCCCCACGAACCTGGTCATCTCCATGGCCGGCAACATCCAGGACGGCTTCGAGAGCATCGTCGCCGCCGCCTTCGACGAACCGGCCCGCCCCGGCCCCGAGCGCGACGCCGTCGCCCCCTCGGGCGGACGCGCGGCCGCCATGATCGACTTCCCCCCGGGCGAGGGCCTCGACCCCTTCCGCCTCGACCTGGCCAGCCCGATCATCCAGTCGTACTTCGAGATCGGCAACCTCGGCCCGGCCTACCTGCACCCGGACCGCATCCCGGTCTTCCTGCTCACCAACATCCTGGGCGGCGGCATGAGCAGCCGCATCTTCCAGGCCGTGCGCGAGCGCGAGGGCCTGGCCTACACCGTGTACAACTACAACGACATGGGCCGCGACACGGGGCTCGTGAGCTGCGCGGGCTCGTGCTCGCCCGAGAAGCTGGGCCGGCTCGAGGACGTCATCCGCATGGAATACCAGTCGCTGATCAGCGACGGCGTCAGCGAGGACGAACTCGAGAACAACCGGGCCCAGATCAAGAGCCAGCTCATCTTCTCCCTCGAGGGCACCGTCAACCAGATGTACCGGGCGGCCCGCAACGAGATCTACTACGGCGCCTTCCAGCCCGTGGCCGGCCTCGTCGACCGGGTCGATTCGCTGACGGCCGCGGACATCGTCCGTTGCGCCGAGGCGTACTTCGATCCGTCTTCGGTGCTGGTGGCGGTGCATGGGCCGGAGGGGGGGGTGCGGTATGAGGACGAGGGGTTGACCGATACCGACTATGACGACGACGACGATGACCTGTAGGTTGTGTCTCTGAGATTGTGTCTCTTCGCAGCCGCACGGTTTGCTTCTCCGGATCCGTTCAGTACGCGTATTTCAGCTCATGCCTCCGCCCCCTCCCCAACGCCG
>JAGRNP010000136.1 GCA_020440705.1 bacterium
GAAGGCGCCCGCCGGGGCGTCGCCGGGCGCGAGCCCCGCGGGCCCGGGCACGAGCACGCCCTGCAGCAATCCCGCCTCGGCGAAGAGCGCCGCGGCCTCGGCCAGGGCGAAGCGACCGGCGGCGGGCCTCACGAGGTGCCCCCGCGGGCGATCCAGTCGCGCACGATGCGGCGGTCGTCGAGGTCGAGCACTCGGTCGCCGACGATCTGGTAGTCCTCGTGCCCCTTGCCCGCGATGACGACGATGTCGCCGGCGCCGGCGGCGGCCAGGGCGGCCTCGACCGCGGCGGTGCGGTCGATGACGACCTCGCGGCCGGCGGCGCGCGGGTCGGGCACGGCGTCGAAGCCGGCGGTGATGTCGGCGCAGATGGCCGCCGGGTCCTCGCTGCGCGGATTGTCCGAGGTGATCCAGGCCGCGTCGGCGCCGCGCGCGACGACCTGGGCCATGAGCGGGCGCTTGCCCCGGTCGCGGTCGCCGCCGCAGCCGAAGACGGCCAGCAGGCGCCCCCGGCGCCGGCCGTCCGGGCCGGTCAGCAGTTCGTCGCAGGTGGTCAGCACGGCGTCCAGGGCATCGTGGGTGTGGGCGTAGTCGACCACCGCGATGCCGCCCTGCGGCAGCCCGATCCGCTCGAGCCGCCCCGGCACCTGGGTCACGGCGGCCAGCGCCGCGCAGCAGGCCCCGGCCTCGACGCCGAGGGCCAGACCCGCCGCGAGGGCGGCCGTGAGGTTCTCCACGTTGAAGCGGCCCACCAGGGGACTCGCCAGTTCCAGCTTCTCGCCGCGCCAGTCCAGACCCAGGCGCGTGCCGTCGAGGCCGAGCACGGCCGTGGTGACCTGCAGGTCGGCGCCGGGCGCCGGCGCCTCCGGCCGGGCGCACCAGCGCAGCACGGGCACGTCGCCGGTGGCCAGGTCGGCGAAGGCCGGATCCCCCGCGTTCAGGCAGAGGGTGCCCCGCCGGGCGCCGTCCCGCCGCAGCAGGTCGGCGATGCGGGCCTTGGCCGCCAGGTAAGCGGCCAGGTCCGCGTGGTAGTCCAGGTGGTCGCGGCCGAGATTCGTCATGACCGCCACGTCGAGGCCGAGGCCGGCGGTGCGCTGCTGGTCGAGGGCGTGGGAGCTGAGCTCCATGGCCACACTGCCGCAGCCGTTGTCGCGCATGCGCCCGAGCCACGCGTAGAACACCGGACCACCGGGCGTGGTCAGCGGCGCAGCGACCGACTCGCGGCCGTCGCTGTAGCGGATGGTGCCCAGCAGGCCGCACGGACCCTGCACCCGGTCGAGGAGGGCCTGCAGCAGGAAGGCCGTGGTGGTCTTGCCGTTGGTGCCGGTCACCGCGGCCGTGACCAGGGCGTCGTCCGGCGTGCCGTGCAGGGCCCGCGCCAGGAGCGCCGGCGCCGGACGGGTGTCCGCGCAGCGCACCACGGGCACGCCCCCGGGCACGGGGCCGGCGTGGTCGGCGGCGATCACCAGGCCGGCCGCGCCGGCGGCCGCGGCCTGGGCCAGGAAGCGATGGCCGTCGCCGCCGGTGCCGCGCACGGCCACGAAGAGCACGCCGGGACCCGCCTCGCGGCTGTCGGCCGTCACCTGCGCGACGGCCGCAGAGGGGTCGCCTTCGCAGGCGACCCCCGGCAGGACCGAAACCAGCTGACCGAGCGGCAGGGCCATCAGAGCCGGCTCCCCTTCAGTTCGATCGTCACGCCCTTGCTCCCCCACGTCTCGCCCGGGCGCACGCTCTGGCGCACGGCGTAGCCCACGCCCTGCAGCGACACGGGAATGCGCAGGCGGGCGGCGAGACTGCGGATCTGCCGGTTGCTCAGGCCGCTGAAATCGGGGCACACCCCGGGCGCCGTGGCGGCCGCCACGTCGCGGTCGGCCACGGTCAGCGTCACCACGGTGCCCGGGGCGCAGCGCGTGCCCGCCGCCGGGACCTGCTGCACCACGACCCCGTCGCGCTCGCCGCCGGCGAGGACCAGGTCCTTCTCCGCCAGCCGGCGCGACGCCGTTCCCACGCCCAGGTACATGACGTCGGGCACCGCCACCAGCCGCTGGGGATCCGCCCCGGCGAAGGGCGCCGTGCGGCCGCCCGGCACGTCGGTCAGCCAGTCGGTGGAGCGCCGGATGTCGCACAGCACGTCGTGGAACAGGGGCACGGCGCTCTGGGCCGCGTAGTGGTGGATGCCGCGGGGCTCGTCGAGCACCACCAGCACCATCAGCCGCGGGTCCTGGATCGGCACCAGGCCGCCGAAGCTCGCGACGTAGGCCACGTAGCCCTCGCCGGGCCGGGCCTTCTGGGCCGTGCCCGTCTTGCCGCCGATGTCGACCCAGTCGGTGCGGGCCTTCTCGCCGGTGCCCTCGCGCACCACCCGCGCCATGCCCTCGCGCAGCAGTCCGGCCAGGGCCGGCGACATGACGCGGCGCAGGGCCACCGGCGCCACCGCCTCGACCAGGTGCCCGCGGTCGTCGCGGATCTCCCGCACCAGCCGCGGCGCGAACAGGACGCCGTCGTTGCCCACGCTGCACAGGGCCATGCCCAGCTGCAGCGCCGTGACCGACATCTCCTGCCCGATGCTCAGGGTCTGCAGCGAGCGGCCCGACCACTCGGCCGGCGCGCGCAGGATGCCGTCCTGCTGGCTCGGGTAGGGCGCGGTGGTGCGCTGCCCGAACCCGAACGAGGTCAGGTCGCGGTAGAACTCGTCGGGCCGCAGGTTCGCCACGGCCTTGGCGAAGTACACGTTCGACGACCTGGTGAACGCCTGCATCAGGGTCAGGTCGCCGTAGTCGTGGCCGCCGTCGTTGCGCACGTAGATGCGGTGGCCGGTGCCGTTGTCGCAGTTGTACACCGTCTGGGTGTCGACGGCGCTGTTGCGCAGCAGCGAGGCCATGGTGAAGACCTTCAGCACCGAGCCCGGCTCGAAGAGGTGGTCGAAGTTGCGGTTGTTCCAGACGGCGCCGTCGGGGTGGCTGTGCTCGCGCGTGTCCATCAGCGGCCAGCTCGCCGCCGCCAGCACGTCGCCGGTGGCCGGATCCATGATCAGCACCGACCCGCCGGCGGCGCCGCAGTCGGCGACCGCGCTCGCGAGGCGGCGCTCGCAGATGTCCTGCAGGTCGGCGTCCAGGCTCAGCACGAGGCTGCGGCCGTGGACGGCCTCGCGCAGCACGACCTGGCCGCGCTCGCGGGCCAGATCGCCGGTATTCAGCTTCAGGGCCCGGCCGGGCGTGCCGGCCAGCAGGCCGTCGAGGCTGCGCTCGAGGCCCGTGTTCAGGTTCTGCTCGGGGTCGGGCCGGTAGCGCCCGATGAGCGAGGCGCCGACGCCGTCGGTCGGGTAGATGCGCGCGTGGACCGGATCGAGGGTCACCGCGCCGTGGCTGGCCATCCACAGGCGGTCGCGCTGCGACTCGGTGAGCACCACGTCGGCCGCCAGCGGGGTGTGGCGCCCGTCGCGGCGCCGGACCTTGTCGCGCAGCTCGCGGGCCGGCGTGCCGAGCACCTCGGCCAGGGCGGCGTAGGCGCGATCGACGTCCTCGGCGCGCAGGCGGCCGGGCACGAGCCCGACCTTCCAGGTGGTGACGGAGAGGGCCAGGGGTTTGCCGTGGCGGTCGTACAGGTGGCCACGCTCCGCGTTGGTGGCGACCTCGTCCCCCCACTGGTCCCGGGCCCTCTCCAGATAATCGTCGTGCAGCAGGACCTGCACCTGGAACACGCGCAGGGCGAGCAGCACGCCCGCGCCGACCATCAGGCCGCGCAGCAGCGCGAAGCGCCCGTCGATGCGGCCGTTGCCGTCGGCGCGGCGGGTCACCGCTCGCTCCCGCGGCCGCGCGCCGCACGCGGCGTCAGCGAAACCATGGTGCCGAGCACGGGCGCCGGCGCGGCCTCGGCCGCCGCCACGCCCCCGCCCATGCGATCGAGAAGGCGGCGCCAGGGGCTGGTCCGCTGCCCGTCCGCGGGCAACTGGACCAGGACCAGCCCCGGATCCATCGGCGCCACCAGGCCCAGCTCCGTCCGGGCCCGTTCGGTGATCACGGCAGGGGCCGTCGCCTTGTTCCACTCCAGCAGCAGGCTGGCCGAGGCGGCGGCGAGCAGTTCCCGCTGATCCTCCAGGGCCGCGATCTCGGTCCGCAGACCGGCCACGCGGTTGCTGACCACCACCGAGGCGGTCAGCAGCAGGAAGATCGCCAGCACGGACGCCGCGCCGGACGCGATGCGCCGGCCGACCCGTCCGCGGCGGTGGGCCATGGCGCCGATGATGGTGCGACGGCGGGGGCCCTGGGGATTCTGCTCACGGTTTCCTTGCCACATGGTTCCATCCGTTTCCTGGCGAAGGCTTCAGATCTTCCGCGCCGCGCGCAGCTTCGCGCTGCGGGAGCGGACGTTGACTCTCTCCTCGTCGGCGCCGGCCGTCACGGCCTTGCGCGTCAGGGGCGCGAGGGTCTGCCGGTGGCCGCACACGCAGACGGGCACCTCCGGCGGACACACGCAATCGCGGCGTTCGCGATCGATGAACTGCTTGACCAGGCGGTCTTCCAGGGAGTGGTAGCTGATGACGACCAGCACCCCGTCCTTCCGCAGCAGGCCGGGAATCTTGGCCAGGGCCTCGGCCAGGGCGCCCAGTTCGTCGTTGACGGCGATGCGCAGGGCCTGGAAGACCCGGCTGAGCACCGGCTCGCTCTTGACGCGGCCGGGCAGGGTCGATTCGACCACCGCGCGCAGGCGGCCCGTGGTGTCGACGGGCCCCTCGTCGCGGGCCCGCACCACCGCGCGGGCGATGCGGCGGCTGCCGCGCTCCTCGCCCCAGCGCCAGATCAGGTCGGCGATCTCCGCCTCGGGCAGCCGCGCGAGCAGGGCGGCCGCCGTCTCCCCCGCGTCCTGGTCGAAGCGCAGGTCCAGGGGAGCGTCGGCGCGGTAGCTGAAGCCCTTGTCGGCGGCGTCGAGCTGGAACGAGCTGACGCCCAGGTCGAGCAGCACGCCGTCGACCCGGTCCCACGCGACCTCGCGCAGGGCCCGGTCCAGCTGGCGGAAGGAGATGCGCACGCAGTGCAGGCCGGTCTCGCCGGCGGCGAGGTCGCGGCAGGCGCCGTGGGCCACGGCATCCAGATCCAGGCCCAGGACCTCGGCGCCCGCCGCGAGCAGGGCCCGCGTGTGTCCCCCGAAGCCGAAGGTGCCGTCGACGTAGCGCCGCCCCGGTCCCGGCGCGAGGTAGCCGAGGGTCTCGGCCTTGAGCACCGGCACGTGGGGCGCCATCATCATGTCCGGCCGACGGGAACCGGGCGCCCGAGCAGGCGCAGCGCGGCGGCTTCACTGGGGGTCGAACCGAGCTCGCGGTCCCAGTCCTCCATGACCAGGATCGCCTTCAGGTAGTCGCTCCACTCCTGCAGGAAGAGCTGGTGCCCGAACGCGCGCAGGCGGCGGTTCCAGGCGATGAGGCCGCGCGTGGCGCGGTAGTCGAGGTGCGTCAACCGGCTGCCCTCGAGGATGACCCGGCATCCACGGCTCACCAGACGGGGTGCGACACGACTCACCAGCCGGTCGACGCCCTCGCGATCGAGAATTCCCGAGAGAGCGACCCTGACCGTTCTTTCGTTCTGTTCGATCCGGATCTGCAGGCCATCCGGATGCTGTGGAGCGTGGTCGCCGGAAACGAACGGCCGGGTCGACTCTCTCGGCATGCGGGCTCCTTCCCTGGGTCGCCCCTCCGTGGGCGCATGTTCTCGTGGCTGGTCGGGGGTCCGGCGGGGCCGGACCGGGCTCTGTTCCGCGGTTGGTCGGCCGGGCGGGCGCCGATCCGTCGGCGCCCCTCTTGCCCGGCTGTCTCCGGCTGGCATCCGTGCCACCGGCTTTTCCGCCGCCCGCCCCGCATCCGTGCGGAGGCGGCGGGGTCTCTCCGCTCTCCTAGCGGAAGAACTGGTCGTCGAAGGCGGCCTCGCCCTCGACCTCGGCGTTCGCGTCCTCGAGGGCGGCGGGATCCCACAGTTCCATGTAGCTCCCCATGCCCACGATCGCGATCCGCTTGTCGATGCCGTACTCCAGGAGGGTTTCGCGGCTCACGGCCACCCGCCCCTGGGCGTCGGGTTCGACGATGAGGCTGTTGGTGCTCATGCGGCGCAGGTAGGCCCGCAGCTTCGGCCCCGGTTCGGTCTGGCGCAGCCGATTGAAGTTGGCCAGCCAGACGCTGTGGGGCAGCAGGCTCAGCGAACCGTCGGCGCCCTTGCTCACCACGAAGCGGTCCTCGTCCGGGCCGTTGCCGCCGCGCAGGAACTTGAACGGCAGATTGAACCGCCCCTTCGCGTCCACGGCCCGGGTGTGGGACCCGTGGAAGGCGAAAGCCGCATCCGGCAGTTGGGGGGTGGCGTTCTGGTCGTTCATGATCCTCGAACCGGCGCAGGGTCCCGGGTCCGTGGGAGGCGGTGCGGGGAGGGGATAATGGCGGGCTGGAGTCGCGTCCTTGCTGTTCCGGGCCGATCCGTCGGCCGCCCGCCATTATACTGGGATTCCCCTGTTTTTTCCCCACTAATCACCGCGCGTCACCACTCATCACCACCGGATATTAGCCCGCCACCACCAGCCTGTCAACCGCCCAACTGCGGTTTTTGCAAAATAATTAGACCACGAATTCGGCATCCAATCGCGACATTGGAGCCGTTTTCGCCTTGTTTTTGCTTTTTTGATGGTTGTTCGGCGAGGGAAATTCCGGGCCCGGGGGCCCGGGTCGCGGGCGCCCCGGGGACACGAATGTGGGGATCGGATCAGGCGGTCAGATCGGCCACCAGCAGGCGGTGGAAATGGTGGGTCCCGATCTCGTGCCGCGGCGCGTAGCGCCCCCGGTGGTAGAGCCGGCTGCGAACGCCCCGCTGGACGGCCTCGACCACGGCCTCGTCCTCCATCTCGACGGCGTCGAGCGGTCCGCCGGCCCCCCGGTCCAGCAGGTCCGGACGGGCCACGTGGCTCTGGAAGCGCACCCGGCACCGGGTCGGGCCCAGCGGCTCGACGATGTTCACCGACAGGCCCCAGGGGTAGAAGTTCAGCATCAGGTTGGGGTACACCCACCAGTACCACGCCGCGACCGGGCGCCCGTGGTCCGGGTGGCCCGCCGGCAGGTCGAAGACCGGATCACCGGCCACCCCCATCCCCACCTGGAGGGTCGCCCGGGCGTGCAGGTGCACCTCGTAGGCCCGCCAGTCGAGGCGGCGGTTTAGCTCCGGATGCACCCAGGGGATGTGGAACCCCTCGAGATAGTTCTCGCAGTACAGGGCCCAGTTCGCCGCCACCTCGTAGTCGCGGCTGCGGTCCGGTGCGAAGCGCAGATCGCCCCACGGGTACCACGCCATGGCCGCCTGCAGCGGGCCGAGCACCGCGGCCGCCGGAACGCCCGGCACCACCTGCAGGAAGGTGAGCGGCCCGAGACGGAACAGGCCCGGCCGGCGCAGATGGTCGTCCGGCCCGGGAAAGTCGTGGGCGTCCTCGAAGCCGGGCATATGGGTCAGGGTGCCGTCGGGCGCGAAGCTGCGGCCGTGGTAGCCGCAGCGCAGCTGGCTGCAGGGTCCCGGTTCCCGCTGCAGCAGCATGCCCCGATGGGTGCAGACGTTGGACACGCAGCCCAGGTCGCCGGCTTCGTCGCGGCGCAGGAGCAGGGGCTCGTCGAGGCTGCCCGGCAGCAGGGTCAGGGGCGCGGCGTGGCCCACGGCCGCGGGCACGGGCGCATCGGCCGGCACCAGCTGCCAGCTCGGGGCGAAGACCCGCTCGAGGGCCGCGGCGTGGATCGCGGGGTCGTGGTAGAGATGTCCCGGCGGCGTCGCGGCGCGCCGGATGTCGGCGTCGATGGGCGGCAGCTCTCTCATGGCTCGACTCCCCGTTCGGCGCCGCCCGCGTCCGGCGGCGCGATCATGCGCCGGTGCTGGCCGAGGATCATGCCCCGCAGGGACATGCGGGTGGCCCGGCGGAAGCGGGCCAGCATGACGAAGGTCCCGCAGGCGTAGGCGATGGTGCTGGCCCAGGCCGCGCCCACCGCGCCGTAGCGCGGAATGAGCTGCACGCCCACGACGATGTTCACCAGGACGGTCAGGGCGCTCGCCTGGGTGTTCCAGTGGGGCTTGCCGCGCCCGATGAAGTCGCCGGCCAGGACCGCGCCGGGAGCGAACACCACGATGCCCGGCAGCAACGCCTGGAAGGCCTCGGCCGACGCCCGGTACTCGCCGCCGGCGAGCAGGCCCACCAGCGGCTCGACCAGGAAGAGCAGCGGCACGCCCACCGCGAGGGTCACGAGGATGCCCAGGCGCACGGCCCGCGCCGCGGTGCGGTCGCGCTCCGGGTCGCTGGCGTGGGCCGCCGAGCTGTGCACGAGCAGCGGGGTCAGGGCGCCGGGCAGCAGCCACAGCATCTCCCCCATGTACACGGCGACCGAGTAGATGCCCACCTCGGCGGCGCCGCGGTAGTGCTCGAGCAGCCCCTGGTCCAGGCGCAGCAGCAGGAAGTAGGCGACGGCCGAGATCTGCCCCAGCCAGCCGCGGCGCAGGTTGTAGGCGATGAGCGCCGGCACGCTGCGCCGGTCGAGGTCGTCGGGCACCTCCTCGGCGTCGGGCTTCAGCGGCAGCGGCGGCGCCGCGGCGGGAGCCGGCAGCACCGCCGGGGCCCGGCGGAATTCGCGCACGACGATGATCAGCACCATGGCCATGCCGCAGAACTGCGCCACCGCGAAGGCGCCCACCGTCCGCTCGAAGGTGAGGGCGCCGCCGAGGGCCAGCGCCGCCACGAGCCCCAGATGACCCGTCGCCCGCACCCCGTTGACCGCCGCGCCGACCACCAGCCGACCCCGGGCCAGCAGGTCGTACGAGAACGTCTCGAAGCCGAGGATCCCCACCGCCGCCAGGGCGGCCAGGTAGCCCACCCCGTCGCTCCAGCCGAGATGGCGGCCGAGCAGGCCCGCGAGCCGGCCCCCGGTCGAGGTCGCCGCGAGCCCGATCAGCACGAGCACCATGGCCGCGGTCCAGCCCAGCTGGGCGGCGAGCATGCGCTGCGGCCGGATCTTCTCCTGGCGCAGGGGCGGCACCGCGGCCAGCCCCATGCCCCCGCCGAGCAGCGACGCCAGCAGCATGACCAGGGCCACGGTCAGGCTGTAGTGGCCCTGCCCCTCGGGGCCCAGGATGTGGGCCACGATCATGACCACCGCCGCGTTGGCCAGCACCTGCCCCACACGGCTGAAGAGGATCTTGCTGCCCGCCTCGACCAGCTTCATCGGGCATTCCCTCCCACGCGCCGCGGCGCGCCG
>JAGRNP010000137.1 GCA_020440705.1 bacterium
CGGCGGCGCCGGGGGCAACGGCGGCGTGTCGTGCGGCCTGCTCATGGTGGGCCCGCGCCTGCCCGCGACCGATGCGGCCTGCGCGTTCGCCTGCGGCGAACCCGGCCGCGGCGGCAGCGCCGGGCCCGACGGAGACGGCGTGGTCCGGGCGGAGAACGGACTCGACGCCTGGGCGGCCCCGCGCCGCGAACTCGACGACAACGTGAAAGGGTGGCGAATTGAAGACAGGTAGCATCACCGGCACGGCGCTCGTTCTCGCGCTGCTGATCGTCGCGGCGGCCCCGGCCGCCCGCGCCCAGGACTCGCACTACTGGGACAGCCAGTTCGGCACCCGCTCCGAGCTGCTCGGCGGCCTGGTCGTGGGCGCGCCCACCGACCTGAGCGCCACCTACTACAATCCGGCCTGGATCGCCCTGAACCGCGACGCGTCGCTGCTGCTGACGACCCGCGCCATCGAGAGCTACACCATCGAACTGGAGAACGCCCTCGGCACCGAGGCCGACCTGAGCACCTCGACCGTCGGCGCCTCGCCGGGCTACCTGGCCGGACGCTTCACCATCGGCGACGGCCTCGGCTGGACCTGGGCCTACACCTACCTCGAGCGCGTGCGGTTCCGCTACGACGCGGGCGGTGCGCTGCTCGGGTCCGACCCCCTCGCGGCGGCGGACGAGACGCGCTGGGAATCGGTCGAGTCGTACCTCCTGAGCGAGGCCAGCGAGAACTGGTACGGCGTCAGCTTCTCCAAGGCCCTGCGGTCGAATCTCGCCATCGGGTTCTCCCCCTACCTGGCCCAGCGCAGCCAGCGCTCGCGGGTCCAGGTGGCGGCGGGCCTGCTCGGGGGCGACGGTTCGACCGCCGACCTGAACATCGTCAACGACTACCGGTACTGGCACTTCCGCCTGCTGCTCAAGGCCGGCGTCGCGCTCCGCAGCGAGCGCTGGTCGGCCGGCCTGACGATCACCACCCCCAGCCTGGGCCTGGTCAGTTCGGCCGAGGTCTACGAACGGACCTACAGCGCCGACGGCATCGACCCGGACAACCCCCTGGCCGAGCCGTACCTCAGCGCCGACGCCCAGGACGGTCTCGACGCCGTGTGGAAGTCGCCCCTCTCGGTCGCGCTGGGCGGCGCCGTCCGGATCGGCCACAGCCGGATCCATGTCACGGCCGAGTGGTTCGACGCCGTGGGCCGCTTCGACGTGATCGACCCGGAGCCGTACGAGATCCAGAGCACGCCCGGCGAGTTCCAGGACTACGACTACGGCTACGCGGCCGAGGCGGTCCTGAACTACGGCGCGGGCGTCGAACGGTTCTTCTCCACCCACTTCTCGCTCTTCGCCTCGTACCGCCTGGACCGCACCACGACCCCGTCCGACCTCGACAACCGCCTGAACGCGACGTCGTGGGACCTGCACCACGTCACCGGCGGCGCCTCGTTCGAACTGGCGGGCATGGAGTTCACCACCGGACTGCAGTACAGCTGGGGCGATGCCGACGCGCGGGAGGCCCTCGTGATCGACCCGGACGTCGGCGCCGGGAGCATCGGCGACGAGGAGCCGGGCACCCTGAAATTCACGCGGATGAAGGCCCTGCTCGGGTTCAATCTGCCCTTCGGCACGATGTCGGAATAGGCCGCCGATCGCGGGCCGGCCGGAATTTCTGTGGCCCCGCACGGAGGGCCGCAGTAGTTTGTCACCACGTCCGGCCGGATCTCCCGGCCGGCGGAAAACTTCCTGGAGGTCGATGTCGATGAAAGCCAAGTGGAACCGGATCGCGGCCCTGACGGCCGTCCTCGCCCTCGCCGCGCTGGCGGGCTGCTCGTCCATCTCGGTCAACTACGACTACGACACTTCGGCCAGCTTCACCGGCTACCGCACCTACGGCTGGCTCGGCGGCGAAGGTCAGGTTCCGGCCACGGGCTCCGGCGCCGCCCTCAGCGGCGACCTCCTCGACAAGCGCATCCACGACGCCGTCGAATACGAGATGGGTCAGCGCGGCATCACGCGCGACGCCGAATCGCCGGACGTCCTGGTGAAGTACCACATCGGCGCCCAGGACAAGGTGCAGGTCACCGACTGGGGCTACCGGTACTCGGACTACTACTGGGGCTACGGCGGGCGTCAGATCGACGTCTACCAGTACACCCAGGGCACCCTGGTCATCGACATCGTCGACGCCAAGACCAAGACCCTGGTCTGGCGCGGTTCGGCCACCGGCACCGTCGACGGGCAGCAGCGCTCCCCCGAGGAGATGCAGCAGCGCGTCAACAACGTCGTGGCCCAGATCATGGCGAACTTCCCGCCCAAGAAGAAATAGGGCGGACGTTCATAGATCGTCTGGAGATTCGAGTTGGTCCTACGCCTGGTCGGGGTGGCGCTCGCCACCCTGCTGATCAACATGCCGTTCGGCTACTGGCGCGAAGGCGTCCGCAAGTTCTCGCCCGCCTGGTTCGTCTCGGTGCACGCCGCCGTGCCCCTGGTGGTGCTCATGCGGCACAAGTCCGAGATCGGGTTCGCCTGGTGGACCTACCCGCCCATGATCCTCTGCTACTTCGGCGGACAGTTCATCGGCGCGCGGATCCGGCGCCGGCGGGCGGCCGCGAACGCGGCGTCCTGATCCGGTTTCCGGAACCGCCCGGCCCCGGCCGGTGTTTCCGGTCGGAAACGACCACCCGTCACCTGTTCCGAAAGGGCAAGTCATGAACGACCAGCGTGGGTTCCGTCGGGGCGACGCCGAAGCCGTCGCCGCCAGCTTCGACGAGATGCGCGCCGCCGGCGTCTCCGCGAGCGCCGAGGAGCGCGGCCTGTTCATCGTCCGCGTCTACGGCCACCTCCTGGCCGCCATCGCGGCCTTCACCCTCTTCGAGGTGTGGCTCTTCAAGGCCGGCCATGCCGAGACCCTCGCCAAGAGCCTGCTGGGCGTGAACTGGATGCTCGTGCTCGGCGGCTTCATGATCGCCGGCTGGCTCGCCCGCGGCCTCGCCGCGCGCGCCGGCAGCACCGCCATGCAGTACGCCGGGCTGGCCCTGTACGTGGTGGCCCAGGGCATCATCTTCGTGCCGATGCTCTACGTGGCCGAGTACTACTCCGGCGGGGGGGTCATCCGCAGCGCCGCGGCCCTCACCCTGCTGGGCTTCACGGGCCTGACGCTCATCGTCTTCCAGACCCGCAAGGACTTCAGCTTCCTCGGCGGCCTGTTGCGCTGGGCCGGCATCCTGGCCCTGCTGGCCATCGGCGGCTCGGTGTTCTTCGGGCTGGAGCTGGGCATGTGGTTCTCCCTGGCCATGGTCGCGGTGGCCGGCGGCGCCGTGCTCTACGACACCTCGAACATCATCCGCTACTGGCCCAACGACCGCTACGTGGGCGCGTCGCTCGAGCTCTTCGCCTCGGTGGCCCTCATGTTCTGGTACATCCTGCGGCTGTTCATGTCGCGGCGCTGACCGGCACCGCGCACCAGCCGACGGCAAGGCCCCCGGGAAGGATCCCGGGGGCCTTTTCCGTGGGCGGCGGCGGGCCGGCTAGTCGCGCACCGGCGCCGGCCCCATCTCGAAGGTGAGCACGTGGCCCCCGGTCAGTTCCGCGTGGGTGACCCAGCGGCGGTCGAGGGGTGCGCCGTCCAGCAGCACGCGCTGCACGAAGGGGTGGTCGGCGGCCTGGTCGACGGTGCGGACCTCGAGGGTGTTGCCGTTCTCGAGCCGGACGCGGGCCGCGACCACCTCGGGACTGCCCAGGTCGTAGCGGTCGCTGCCGGGACACACCGGATAGAAGCCCAGCGCGCTGAAGAGGTACCAGGCCGACATCTGGCCGGCGTCGTCGTTGCCGCAGAGACCGTCCGGCCCGGTGCCGTACATGGTCGCCAGGATGTGGCGCACGCGCTCCTGGGTGCGCCAGGGGCGGTCGGACCAGTTGTAGAGGTAGGGCACGTGGTGGCCGGGCTCGTTGCCGTGCACGTAGTTGCCGATGATGCCGTCGCGGGTGATGTCCTCGGTGTGGGCGATGTGGTCGTCGCCGAGCTCCATGGTGAACAGCGAGTCGAGGCGCGCACCGAACGCCTGCGGCCCGCCCGCCAGCTCGACCAGGCGCGGCACGTCGTGGGGCACGGCCAGGCTGTAGGTCCAGGCGTTGCCCTCGATGAAGCCCTGGTCGTGGGTGGCCATGACGTCGAACCCGGGGCGCCAGGCGCCGGTGCGGTCGCGGGGCCGCATGAAGCCGATGCGGGCGTCCCAGAGGTTCTCGAAGCTGCGGCTGCGGGCGTCGAAGCGGGCGGCCGTGTCCGGGTCGCCGGCCAGGGCGGCCAGGCGCGCGAGGCACCAGTCGTCGTAGGCCAGTTCGAGGGTCACCGACACCGACGAGCGCGACGCCTCGTCCGGGATGTAGCCCAGCCGCGGCAGCTCGCCGACCCCGTCGAAGTAGGGCACCGAGGCGGTCGTCGCGCAGGCGGTGAGGGCGCGTTCGCGGTCGATGCCCGGTGCGGCACCCTTGACCAGGGCGTCGGCGATGACGGACACCGCGTGGTAGCCGATCATGCACCAGTTCTCGTTGGCCCAGTGGCTCCAGACCGGCAGCATCGGGTGCACGCTCTGGTCGTAGTGGGCCAGCATGGAGGCGATCATGTCGGTGTTGCGGCGGGGCTGGGTCACGGTGAACCACGGGTGCAGGGCGCGATACGTATCCCAGAGCGAGAACACGGTGTGGTTGGTGAAGCCCTCGCTGCGATGGAGGTTCTGGTCGAGGCCGCGGTAGGAGCCGTCGACATCCTCGAACACGACCGGGCCCAGCAGGGTGTGGTACAGGGCCGTGAAGAAGACGTCGCGACGGGCGTCGTCGAGCATCGCCACGTCGAAACGGCCGAGCTCGGTGTTCCAGGCCGCGCGGGCGGCGGCGCGGACACCGTCGAAGTCCCAACCCGGCGCCTCGGCGGCCAGGTTGGCCAACGCCCCCGCGGTGCTCACGCCCGACAGGGCCACCTTCACCTGCAACGGATCGCCGGCCCGCGCGGGGCCGAAGTGGAAGCGCGCCCGGATGTCGCGGCCCGCGAACTCGGGAAAGTCGTGCTCCTGGTCGAAGCGCCGGTAGAAGCCCTTGTAGGGCGTCTCGTCGAGCCGCACGTGACCGTACGAGCGCAGCGGCCGGTCGAAGGCCATGGCGAAGTAGACGGTGCGGGTGCGGGCCCAGCCCGTGGTCTGCCGCCAGCCCGTGATCAGGGTGTCGTTCTCCACGCGCACGAAGGTCCAGACGTTCTTGCCGTCGTAGTCGTAGATGTTCGCCGCCAGATCGACCAGCAGGCTCATGGAGTCCCCCGGCGCGAAGGCGTAGCGGTGCAGGCCGACGCGGGTGGTGGCCGTCAGCTCGGCGCCGACGGGCCCGCCGGCGGCGCCGCGCAGCGTGACGGCGTAGGCGCCCGGGGCGGCCGCCTCCTCGGCGTGGCTGAACGTCGCGACGGGCGGATCGCGCAGGTCGACGCGGCCCGCGGCCACCGGCAGCACGAGGATGTCGCCGAGGTCGGAATGGCCGGTGCCGCTGAAGTGGGTGTGGCTGAAGCCGACGATGGTCGAGTCGGCGTGCTGGTAGCCCGCGCAGTAGGGGTACGCTTCGCCGGTGTAGCGTCCGTCGGCGTCGTACATGGTCACGCGGCGGGTGTCCGGACTCAGCTGGACGAAGCCGAAGGGCACGGTGGCGCCCGGGTAGGTGTGGCCCATGCGGGCGGTGCCGACCAGGGGATCGACCCACGCGGCGGGATCGGCGGCGGGCGGCGCGGCGAGGGCCGGGCCGGCGACGCAGAAGGCGGTCAGCAGCAGCAGGGACGCCGCGCGGGCGAGCGGACGCTTCATGTCGGGCCTCCGGGTGACGATAGGAAGGGGTGCGGTGCGGGACGAATCTAGCACATCCGCCGGAGCGGCCCAGCGCCGATCCGCGCGGCCGCAAATTTGCGCGATACATCGGGCGGCCGGGCGCTTAATGTTGGGCCCGGCGGGGCGCGACGCGTGCGAGGGCGCGGGCCGCGCGGGCCGCGCGGATTCGCAGGGGGGCGCGCGTGGAGTCGGGAACGAAGCGAACCAGGGACGAGAGCGAAGCATGAAGGAATACCTGCCCTACGGCCGGCAATCGGTCGGCCCCGAGGAGGAGCGGCGCGTCCGGGACGTGCTGCAGTCGGACTGGCTCACGCAGGGACCGAAGGTGGTCGAGTTCGAGGCGGCCCTGAACCGGACCTGCGGTTCGGCCCACGCGGTGGCGGTCAGCCACGGCACGACGGCCCTGTACCTGGCCTGCCGCGCGGCGGGTCTCGGGCCCGGCGACCGCTTCGTCACCTCGCCGATCACCTTCCTCGCCACCGCCAACGCCGCCGTGATGTGCGGCGCCCGGCCGGTCTTCGTCGACATCGATCCGGACACCTTCGACCTCGATCCGGCGGCGCTCGACCGGGCCCTGCGCCGCTACCGCAGCGTGAAGGTCGTGCTGCCGGTGCATCTCGGCGGGCGCGTGTGCGACATGGAGGCCATCGCCGCGGTCTGCGCCGAGCACGGCGCCCTGGTGATCGAGGACGCCTGCCATGCCATCGGCGGCCGGTGGCGCGGTTCCGACGGCGCCTGGCACGCGGTGGGCGACGGCTCCCACGCCGCCATGACCTGCTTCAGCTTCCACCCCGTGAAGTCGGTGACGACCGGCGAGGGCGGGGCCGTGACGACCAACGATCCGGTCCTGGCCGAGAAGCTGCGCCTGCTGCGGAACCACGGCCTGACGCGGGATCCGGAGGTCATCGGCGAGGACGCCGACCCGTGGGCCTACGAGATGCACGCGCTGTCGTTCAACGGACGGCTCACCGACATCCAGGCCGCCCTGGGCGTGGTGCAGCTCGAGAAGCTGCACCGGCTGAAGGCGCGGCGCACGGCGCTGATCCGGCGCTACGACGCGGCCTTCGCCGACCTGCCCGGCATCACCTGCCAGGCGCGGGCCGACGACGACGACGCGTGCTGGCACCTGGCCATCGTGCGCACGGCGCGGCGGCGGGCGCTCTACGACGCCCTGCTCGCCGCGGGGATCCACTCCCAGGTGCACTACGTGCCGGTCCACACGCAGCCCTACTACCGCACGCAGTTCGGCACCGGACCGGGCGACTGCCCCGTGGCCGAGGCCTACGCCGCCGAGGCCCTCTCGCTGCCGCTCTACCCCGATCTCACCGACGCCGAGCAGGATCGGGTGATCGAGGTGGTGCGCGCCTTCCAGCGGACCGGGGACGATGTTTGATTTCGTCATCGAGCTGGGCGACTCCCACAACGGCGACGCCGAACGGGCCCGCCGCCTCGTGCGCGAGGCCGCGCGGGCGGGCGCCAAGGGCGTGCTGCTCGACGCGTCCCGCCTCGAGGACGTGTTCGCGCCGGAGGTGCTGCGGGTCAGCCCGGCGCACCGGCGGCGGCGGCTGCTCGAGCTGCCCCGTCACGAGATCGGACCGCTGTGCGCGTTCGCGCGCACGCAGGGCCTGCGGATCGGTCTGCGTCCGGCGGCCATGGACGACGTGCCCTTCGCGGCCGGCCTGGCCGACTTCCTGGCCGTCGGCCCCCACGAGGCGGCCTGGCTCGATCTCGTGCTGCACTGCGCCGAGACGGAACTGCCCCTGACCGTGGGCACGGCCATGACCGACGCCTCCGAGGTGTGGAACCTGATCCAGACGGCGCTCGAGGCCGGGTGCCGCGACCTGACGCTGCTGCACGGCATCATGCGCCGGCCGACGCCGCCCGAGGCCTGCAACCTGGCGGCCATCGGCACCCTGCGCGAACTGCTCGACCGCGAGTTCGGCCCCCTCTTTCCCGACGCCGAACTGAAGGTGGGCTGGGCCGACCGCACGGTGCATCCGGGGGTCGTGGCGCGCGCCCTGCACCACTGGGGCGCCGACACCGTGACCCTGCACCTCGACCTCGAGGGGCAGGGCGAGGGGTACGGCGCCGGCCACTGCTGGCTGCCCGACCGGGTCGCCGCGGTGATCGGCGGCGGCTACCTGCCGGTGCCCCGCGCCTGCGACGGCCGCGGGCGGGTGGCGCCCGATCCCGGTGAGATGGACGACCGCGCCTGGCGCGCCGATCCGGCCGACGGCCTGCGGCCCACGCGCGGACAGCGGGCGTCCTGGCCGCGCCGCCAGCCCGAGTCCCGCCGCACCGGACCGGACGTGTACCTCGTCGCCGACGGGCCGGGCGGCGAGGCGGTGCACCGCGGCATCGCCCTGGCCGAGGTGCTGCGCGACGACCACGACGCCGACATCGTCTTCCTGATCCCGGCCGGCGGATCCGGCGCGCGGCGCCTGGCGCGCCACGGCTTCAACGCGGTCGAGTTCGACGAGCTCGACGACGTGCCGACCCAGGTCGGTTTCATGAACGGCCTGTCCGAGGCGGACACGCCGCCCCTGTGCCTGCTCGACGTGAGCCTGCCGGCCGGGCCGCTGGTCGGGCCGCTGCAGGCCCTCGGTGCCTTCGTCGCGGTCGTGGGCCAGACGGGCGTGACGGGGGCCGACCTCGTCATCGTGCCCGAGTACGGCTTCCGCCCCCCGACGGCGGGCGACGGGGCGGGGCGGATCGTGGGCGGCTCCGAGTTCCTGCCCATCGGCCCGGACGTGGTGCACCGGCGGCTGCACCAGGAGCCGACCGGAGCCGGCGGCTCGCCGCGCGTCGTGGTGCACATGGGGGCCGGCGATCCCCACGCGCTGGTCCTGCGGGTGACCGGCGCCCTGCACGACGCCATGCGGCACGGCCACGTCCAGGTGGTGGTGCCGACGACGACGATCCGCGCCGACGTGGCCGTCGGCATTCTCGAGAGCCGCTACGAGGAGTTCGAGGTGATCGTCGGCGACGAAGACCTCGCCGCCGTGCTGGCGCGGGCCGACCTCGTCGTCACGCAGCCCGGCCCCACGGTGGCCGACGCCCTCTGCCTCGGCATCCCGGCCCTCGTGCTGAGCAACGGCCCGGCGGAGCAGCCCCAGGTCGACCGCCTGGTGGGCAGCGGGGCGGTGCGGCACCTGGGCTGCCAGGGCGACCTCGACGACCCGGCCCTCGCGGAGCGGGTGCGATCCGCCCTCGGTGACGCGGAGGCGTTGTCCCGCTTGCGATTCCACGCCCAGGAGCTGGCCGCGGCCCCCGTCGACGGGCACGGTGCGGCCCGGCTCGCCGACCGTC
>JAGRNP010000138.1 GCA_020440705.1 bacterium
TGGCGCCGGACCTCTGGCCGGCCGCCGACGGCACCCTGACGCCCGCGCGCGAAGGGTGCGACGTGGGCGACGGACCGGCCCTCGCCGGGGGCCGCTGGGTCGTCGGCGTGACCGACCCCGTGCAGCCCCGCCACGCCCCGGTGCCCCGCAACGCCGGCGAGCGCCTGGTCTTCGCCCAGCTCTACGAGACCCTCGTCAACGTCGGCTGCGACGGCGAGGCCCGCCCCGGCCTGGCCAGCACCTGGGCCTGCACCGAGGACAGCACCACCTGGGTCTTCACCCTGCGCCCGGACGCGCGCTTCTGGGACGGCACCCCCGTCACCGCGCCGCGGGTGCGCGACGCCTGGCTGCACAACGCCGGCGGCGACGACGACCCCTCCCCCGCCTCGCCCTGGCGCTGGATCAGCGCCCGCGCCAACAGCATCAGCGCCGTCGACGCGCGCCGCCTGGCCATCCGGCTGCCCGAGCCCCACGCCCGCTTCCCGCAGCTGCTGGCCCATCCGGCGGCCGCCGTGGCCCTGCGCCAACCCGGCTGGACCTGGCCCGTGGGCTCCGGCCCCGCGCGCCTGCGCGCCAGCGACCCCGCGCCGCGACCCGACCTGGGCTGCCGCCCCAACCTGAATCATCCGGACGCGCCGACCTGGGACGAGCTCGTCTTCCACGTGCGGCCCGGCCTCGACCCGCGCGACCTGGTCGGCGACGGCATCGACCTGCTGGAGCTGCGCGACCGCGAGAACGTGGCCTTCTTCGACCAGGTGCCCGCCTGGGCCGTGCACCCCCTGCCCTGGGACCGGCAGTACGTCCTGGTCTGCCCGCCCGACATGCGCGACGACGGCCCCGACCCGTGGGCCGCCGCCGTGGCCGGCCTGGTTCCGGCGCGCGACGTGACCGCCGTCTCGGCGCGGGACTGGCCCCACGTGGACTTCCCCCGCGGCGGCGCCGTGTGCCCGCAGCTCTCCGGACCCATTCCCGCGCCCGACGCCGCGCCGCTGGCTTCGGACCTCGGCCGGGGCCGCCTCGGCCCCCGCACCATCGCCTACCCCGCGGGCGACGCGGCCGCCGCCGAACTGGCCGGTCGCCTGGGGCACCTGGCCGGCACCTCGGTCCGGATCGCGGGCCTCGCTGCCGTCGACTACGACCTGGCCCTGGAGTGGCAGATGTCCGGCGCCTTCGTGCTGCCCCTCGATCAGCTCTTCCCCACCGGCTGCCTGCAACTCGCCACCCTCATGGGGCGGGCCGCCTGGCTGCAGAAGGCGGGGCTCGACCGTCCCGAGGCGCGTGCCGGCGATTCCCTCGCCGCCGCCGACCGGGACGCCGCCTGGCGCGCGCCCGATCCGGCCGCCGTGCTCGCCGCCGCGGGCGTCGTGCATCCCCTGGCCGTCACCCGCAGCTGGCTCGCCGCCCGCGGCGAGATCGCCGGCCTGCGCCTCGACTTCGACGGGACACCGCTGCTGGCCGGACTCGGCCGGCCCGACCCGGCACCCCATCCGACGGCCGCCGGGGCGACGCCGTGAACCTGCGCGGGCAGATCCTGATCGGGGCCATCGTGCTGGCGGTGCTGCCCCTGGCGCTGGCGATCCGCGTCATCGGCACCGTCGTCGAAGGGCGTGTCACCGATCTGGACACCGAACGGGTGGCCGACCAGCTCGCCCTCGCCCGCGACGACCTCGCCCGCCAGAGCGCCGAGGTGGCCGTGCTGCTCGACGCCCTCGCCGAGACGGTCCGGGCCGACAACACCTTCCGCCTCGCCGTCAGCGGCGCCCGACCCGACCTGGCGCCCTACCTGCAGGGCTTCGCCGCCCGCCAGATGTCGCTCATGAACCTGGACATGCTCCAGATCCAGGACGAGGAGGGCCGCGTCGTCAGCTCGGGCCATTTCCCCTACGCCCACGGCCGCCTCGATCCGCGCCTGCCCGCCCTGCTGGCCCGCGCCCCCGGCGGCCAGGCTCTCATCAACGCCCGCACCCCCGAGCAGGGCTTCCTCGCCCTCGGCCGCGCCCGTCCGGTGGAGGTCGGCGGCCGCACCTTCCAGCTCGTGGGCGGCAAGCTCACGGACGCCCGCCGCCTCGAGAGCCTCGACCGCGACGGCGACCTGGCCCTGGCCATCGTCTGGCCCGACGGGCACGTGGCCACGGGCGACGCCCTGGCCGCGCGCCTCGCGCCGGGCCGCGATCCCCTCGAGATCGAGTACCGCCTGCGCCGCGACGGGCTGATCGTCCAGTCCGAGCACCTGCCCCTGGTGTGGGACGGCGAGCTGGACAGCGCGCGCCTGCTCGTGACCCACGACCGCGCCGGCCTGCGCCGCCTGCTGCGCGACCTGAACCTGTGGCTGCTCGGCGCCCTCGTCATCGCGGCGCTGGCGGCCATCGTCGCGGCCACCGTCTTCGCCGGCCGCGTGACCCGCCCCCTGCGCGAACTGGCCGCCCGCACCGAGGATCTCGATCTCGACCGGCTCGACGTGGAGTTCACCTCGCGCCGCTCGGACGAAGTGGGCCGCCTGACGCGGCTCCTCGGCGAGATGACGGCGCGGCTGCGCGACGGCGTGGCCCGCCTGCGCGCCGCCGAGCAGAAGGCCACCATGGGCGAGATGGCCCGCCAGGTGAACCACGACATCCGCAACGGCATCACGCCCCTGCGCAACGTGCTGCGCCACCTCGGAGAAGTCAGCGAGAACGAGCCCGCGGCCCTGGCCACCATCTTCGACGAACGCCGGGGCACCCTCGAGGACGGCCTGGCCTACCTCGAGGACCTGGCGGGCCACTACGCCAAGCTCAGCCCCGGCCGCGCGCCGGAACCCTGCCGCCTGGCCGAACTGGTCGCCGCGGTGATGCACGAACCGGGCGTGCCCCACGGGACGCGCCTGGTCAACGCCGTGCCCGCCGCCCTGCCGCCGATCATGGCCGACCCGGTGAGTCTGCGGCGCATTTTCGACAACCTGGTGCGCAACGCCCTCGAGGCCCTGGCGTATGGCGAGGGGACGGTCACCATCGACGCCGCGGTCGACGAGGACCCCCACACCGGCGAGCCCCGCATCCTGGTCAGCGTGAGCGACGACGGCGAGGGCATCGCCCCGGAGAACCTCGACGCGGTGTTCACCGACTTCTTCACCACGCGCGAGCACGGCACCGGCCTCGGCCTGAGCAACGTGCGCCGCCTGGTGGCCGACTGCGGCGGCACGGTGCGCGTGGCCAGCGCACCGGGCGCGGGCACCACCTTCACCCTCAGCTTCCCCCTGCCGGACGGGACCGAGACATGAGCCTGATCCTGATCATCGACGACATCGCCGCCATGCGCGACCAGTACGCCTACGACCTGAAGCGCCTCGGCGGCTTCGACACCGCCACCGCCGGCGGCGGCTCCGAAGGCCTGGCCATGATCGCGTCGGCGGCGCCGGACTGCGTCATCCTCGACCTCGAGATGCCCGGCGTGGACGGCTTCGAGGTGCTGGCCACCCTCAAGCGCCAGCAGAACCGGATCCCGATCATCGTCTACACGGGCACCGGCAGCTACGACCGCTGCGTGCGGGCGACCAAGCTCGGGGCCTACAGCTTCATCGCCAAGGACGAGCCCCTCGAACGCGTGGTGCGCGAGGTGGAGAACGCCCTGGCCTGGGCCGAACTGCGCGCCGAGGTGAAGCGCTACCGCCACCAGAGCGGCGACGACTCGCCGCTCATCGGCAGCAGCCGCGCCGCCGTGGCCATGAAGGAGCAGATCGACAAGCTCGCGAAGATTCCCAGCCCGGTGCTCGTGCTCGGCGAGAGCGGCAGCGGCAAGGAGCTCGTGGCGCGCCGCCTGCACGACGCGGGCCCCCGCGCGGGTCGGCCCTTCGTGGCCGTCAACTGCGCCGCCCTGCCCGACGCCATGGTCGAGTCGGAGCTCTTCGGCCACGAGCGCGGCGCCTTCACCGGCGCCGACCAGACCCGCAAGGGCGCCTTCGAGACCGCCCACGGCGGCACCCTCTTCCTCGACGAGATCGGCGAACTGCCGGCGCCCGCCCAGGCCAAGCTGCTGCGGGTGCTCGAGGACGCCGTCGTCACGCGCCTCGGCTCCCACAAGGGCACGAAGGTCGACACCCGCGTGGTCGCGGCCACCAACCGCGACCCCGAGGCCGAAGTCGCCCGCGGCGCCTTCCGGCAGGATCTGCTCTTCCGCCTCAACACCCACACGGTGCGGGTGCCGCCCCTGCGCGAACGCCTGAGCGACGTGCCCGACCTCGCGGCCCACTTCCTGCGCCTGGTCTGCGAGAAGTTCGGCGTGCGGCCGCGCACCTTCGCCGCGGAGACCGTCGGCCGCCTGCAGGCCCACGCCTGGACCCGCAACAACGTGCGCGAGCTGCGCAACGTGGTGGAGCAGCTCGTCATCGCCGGCGACGACGACGTCATCGGGCCCGACCTGCTGCCGCCCGGTTTCGCCGACGGCACGGTGCCGCCCCCGGCGCCCGGCCGCGAGGCGATGGGCCCCGGCCCGGCGCTGCCCGGCGGCACCCTCAGGGAACAGAAGGCGGCCGCCGAGCGGCAGATCGTGCTGACCGCCCTCGAACGCAACGACTGGCACATCACCAACACGGCGGCCCAACTCGGGCTCGCCGACCACAGCAGCCTGCTGAAGGTGATGCGCCGCCACGGCCTGAAGAAGTAACCGCAACCGATCTCCGGAGGGAACCCGCATGCGCGCGTCGCGAATCGTCCAGATCGTCCGGATCGCCCGGATCGTCCTCGGCCTGCTCGTCCTGGCTGCCGCCCCCGCCCTGGCCGCCCGCGGCGGCAACCCCTTCCTCGACTACCGCGGCGGCAGCTGGCTCGTGCCGCAGACGCCCGCCGTCACGGGCGGTCCCGTGGCCGGCCTCTTCAACCCCGCCGCCGCCGTCCTGAACGACGTGGGCGGCGCCGACTTCTGGTGGAACGACACCGACATCCGCTCCGGCCTGGACGACTACGGCTTCGCCCTCGGGCGCAACCTGAGCTTCGCCATGAACGCCACGACCTTCGGCACCCACGCCGAGAGCTGGAAGATCTACGACTACCAGCTCGGCCTGGCCGGCGGCTCGCGCGACCACGCCTTCGGTCTGGCCTACCGCTGGTCCAACGGCGAGACCGCACGCACGCCCCGCGAGGACGCCCTCGTCGTCGGCACGGTGAGCCGCCCCTTCCGCTGGCTCAGCTTCGGCGCGGCCGGCACCTTCGCCCTCGGACCCGCGGCCTACCAGGGCGTCTTCGACGTGGGCCTGCGCCCCCTCGGCACCGACCTGCTCACCCTGCACGCCGACTGGACCGCCAACGACGACGAGCGCTTCCTGGCCGACGGCAGCTGGGGCGCGGGCGTCGAACTGCGTCCCGTCGACGGGGTGCATCTGGGCTTCAAGGCCCGCGAAGCGGCCGACGGCGGCGACCCCGACTACGGCGCGTTCCTCGGCGTGACCCTGGGCTTCAGCACCTTCGGCGCCCTGCCGGTGTACAGCGGCGCCAGCGACGAGCGGCTGCGCACGACCTACCTGGTGCGGTCGAATCCGCCCCTGCGCGGGCTGCCCCTCGGCGGGCTCACCCTCGGCAAGCGCACCACCTACTTCCCGCTCAGCCTGGAGAACCGCGTCCTCACCTACCAGAAGTACCGCTGGTTCGACGACGAACGCATCGCCTGGCTCGACCTGCTGCCCCTGCTCGATGCGGTGCGCGACGCCGACGACATCGACATCGTGGCGGTGAACCTGGCCGGCTTCCGCGGCCGTCCGTCGCTGGTGTGGGAGCTGCGCGAGAAGCTGCTGGAGATCCGGCGCACGGGCAAGGAGCTGGTGATCCACGTCGACAACCCCGGCGCCCTGGTGTACTGGCTGGCCGCCATCGGCGACCAGGTGACCATCGACCCCTACGGCATGGTGACCATCCCCGGCCTGGCCCTGAGCCGCAGCTATCTCAAGGGCACCCTCGAGAAGCTCGGCCTCGGCTTCCAGGAGCATCGCTACTTCAAGTACAAGAGCGCGGCCGAGACCCTCAGCCGCGACCACATGTCCGACGCCGACCGCGAGCAGCGCCAGCGCATCGTCGACGTGATCTACACCACGTTCCGCGACGGCGCCGCCGCCGCGCGCGACCTGGGGCCCGACCAGTTCGACGCCCTCGTCGACGAGCAGGCCCTGCTGACCGCCGCCGAGGCCCAGGCCGCCGGACTCGTCGACGGCGCCGCCCGCTGGGACGGCGTGCTCAAACGCCTCCGCGACGAGCGCGGCGCGCGCCCCGTGCGCAAGGCGCCGCGCGACTACCCCCGCGAGTTCTGGGACGAGCAGTGGGGCCAGCCCGCGAAGATCCCGGTCGTCTACGCCGTCGGCCCCTGCGCCATGGACAGCGGCATCAACGGCCGCAAGACCAGCGCCTACCTGCGCGGCCTCATCGGCGATCCGGACGTCAAGGCGGTGGTGCTGCGGGCCGACTCGCCGGGCGGCGAGGTGCTGCCCAGCGACCTGGTCGCCGAGGCGATCGCCCAGCTCCGGGCCGCCGGCAAGCCGGTCGTCGTCAGCCAGGGCGACGTGGCGGCCAGCGGCGGCTACTGGATCAGCATGAACGGCGCCGAGATCCTGACCACGCCCCTGACCATCACCGGCTCGGTGGGCGTCATCAGCGGCTGGCTGTGGGACGACGGCTTCGCGGAGAAGGCGGGCGTCACGAGCGACGTCGTGCACCGCGGCGCCCACGCCGACCTCTACGCCAACGTGAACCTGCCCTTCCTCGGCGGCATCCCCCGCCGGCCCATGACCGACGCGGAGCTCGCCCGCGTCGAGCACGTCATCCGCGGCATGTACGGCCAGTTCGTGGACGCCGTGGCCCGGGGTCGCGGCATGACCCCCGAGGCGGTCGACGCCATCGCCCAGGGGCGCGTGTGGATGGGGCCCGACGCCGTGGCCAACGGCCTGGCCGACCGCCTCGGCACCCTCGACCAGGCCATCGGCCGGGCCCGCGAACTGGCGGGGATCCCCGCCGGGCGCGAGATCGAACTGGTCGAGTACCCGCCGCGGCCCCTCGTGCAGTGGCCCAGTTTCGGGCCGCGCCTGCCCGGCCTGTTCGGTCTCGGCACGTGGGTGAACGGCGGCCTGGCCCACCTCTACGGACGCGACGCCGAAGCCGCCGAGCCGGTGCCGGCCCTGCTCGGCGCGCCCGGTCTCGGCACCGCCCAGGTCGACTACCTGCAGAGCCTCAACGCCGCCCGCGGCGGCGCCGCGGTGCTGGTCGATCCGGACCTGCTGCCCGAGGCCTGGACCGGACACGACTGAGCCGGCCCCCCTTCCGCGACCCTCTTCCGACCGCGGCGCTTCGGCGCCGCGGTTTTTACGCATCTGTGGGCTGCGCCACACGTCTTCCCTGTGTCCCGCCGGACACACACAAGCTCTCCGATCCGCCGGACAATCTCACAAGATGTTGTCGGAAATCAGGTTGCAGACACCGGCATCGCGTCCGCGATCTGGCCGCGCCCTTGCGATATCCCGGGCAAGTCGCCAAGCCCGGGCGCCGGACGATCCGCCGCCCACCCCAACGCAAAGGAGCGCGTCATGAAGAAGCAGCCCATCACCACCCGCGAAGAGCGCAAACTCAAGTTCGCCGAAGCCGGCATCCTGTTCGTGCTGGTCCTCGCCATCACCATCTTCGTCGGCGTCCGCGTGGCCGACCAGGACGGCCCCGACGTCGCCGCCGCGACCGGAGCCGCCACTCCCGTCCGCTCCCTGTCCGACCTGCAGACCGGCGCCGGAGCCGAGTCCGTGGTCGCGGCCGAGGCCGAGACCGGGATCGCCGTGACCGCAGCGGAGCCCGAAGTCGCACCGGAACCGGAAGCCGCGCCCGTCCGCGGTCCCGTCACCTACGCCCTGGCCGAGGAGACCTACTTCGGCGGCGCGTACGGCGAAGCCGCCGAGCTCTTCGGCATCTACAGCGCCGAGCACCCGGACAACGCCTGGGGCCACTACATGCTGGGTCTGAGCGCGTGGAAGGCCGGCGACACCGTGGCCGCCGACGAGGCCTTCGCCGCCGCCCTGGCCATCAAGCCCGACCATCTGAAGAGCCTCATCAACTCGGCCCGCGTGCTCATCGAGCTCGACCGCGTCGCCGACGCCCGGGAGCGCATCGACGCCGCCCTGGCCCTGGCTCCGGCGAGCATCGAAGTGCGCCGCGTCTCCGCCCGGGTCGCCCACAACGAGGGCCACCTGGACGAGGCCGAGTCCGACTACCTGACCGTGCTGCAGGGCAAGGGCGACGACGCCTGGAGCCTGAACAACCTCGGCCTGATCCGCATCGAGCAGGAGCGCTTCGGCGACGCCCTGGCTCCCCTGGCCCGTGCCGCCTCGCTCAAGCCCGACTGGGCCTGCGTGCAGAACAACCTGGGTGTCGCCCTCGAGCGCACCGGCCACTACGTCGCCGCCGGCGAGGCCTACACCGCCGCCCTGGCCGCCGACGCCGGCTACGCCAAGGCCGACGAGAGCCTGGCCCGGGTCAACGGCCTGACCGAAACCGCCGACCTGGTCGCCATCGACCTGGCCGGGCTGGCCGAGAGCTTCGACCCCTTCCCGGCCCCGAGCTTCGCCGCGGCCGAGGCCGAGGTCGACACGATCGCGGTCGGCGACGAGTTCGGAGGCGCCATGGCCGACCTCGCGGTGGCGACCGCGGCCGGGGACGGGAACGACGACGATCCGGATCACGACGGACCGCAGGATCGCTGACGTTCCTTCCGGGCCGGGTCCCGCCGGATCCGGCCCAAGGAAAACCGCCGACCTTCGGGTCGGCGGTTTTCGCATTCTCTTTGGGTTGTGTCTCTGAGAATGTGTCCGGCCCACACCTTGCGGGTCGGACACCATGAACAAACACCCCGACGCACACCGAGCCTGGTTCCCACCC
>JAGRNP010000139.1 GCA_020440705.1 bacterium
CGCCCCCGCGACAACGACAGCATCCAGGAGACCCAAGATGAGAATCACGCAAGGCGCATTTTCCTTCCTGCCGGACCTGACCGACGCGCAGATCGGCAAGCAGGTCGAGTACTGCCTGCAGCAGGGCTGGGCCGTGGCCCTCGAGTACACCGACGATCCGCACCCCCGCAACACCTACTGGCAGATGTGGGGCCTGCCGATGTTCGACCTGCAGGACCCGGCCGGCGTCGTCCAGGAACTCAACGCCTGCCGCGACGCCAACCCGGAGCACTACATCCGCATCAACGCCTTCGACTCCACCAAGGGCTGGGAGACGGTGCGGCTGTCCTTCATCGTCCAGCGCCCGAGCACCGAGCCCGGCTTCCGCCTCAAGCGCGAGGAATGCGCCGGCCGCAACCTCCGCTACACGCTGGAGAGCTACGCGGTCGCGCGCCAGCCCGAGGGCCAGCGCTACCCGCGCTGATCCCCGGACGCGCCCACCGCAGCGGCGGCCCACCGGGCCGCCCTGCCCCACCGACCACAGGAGACGAGACATGAATGCCGACCCGAGGCAGGCCCTCGCCACGCCTGCCGAAGCCACCGAAGCGCCCGAGAGCGGCCCGGTCGACCTGGCCGCCGAGTTCCGCGACGCGGGCATCGG
Organism: bacterium; assembly: GCA_020440705.1. Taxonomy (NCBI): domain Bacteria; species bacterium. The sequence goes on from JAGRNP010000139.1 coordinate 641, forward strand.
CGAGGTGCTGGATGCCCTCGACCGGGACCTCGTCGGACTCGAGCCGGTCAAGCGCCGGGTGCGCGAGATCGCCGCCCTGCTGCTGGTGGACCGGGTGCGGCAGCGCCGCGGCCTCTCGGCCACTCCGCCCTCGCTGCACATGAGCTTTTCCGGCAACCCCGGTACGGGCAAGACCACCGTCGCGATGCGCATGGCAGAGATCCTGCAGCGCCTGGGCTTCTGCCGTCGCGGCCATGTCGTTGCCGTGACCCGGGACGACCTGGTGGGCCAGTACATCGGCCACACCGCCCCCAAGACCAAGGACGTGCTGAAGCGGGCCATGGGCGGCGTGCTGTTCATTGACGAGGCCTACTACCTCTACCGGCCGGAGAACGAGCGGGACTATGGCCAGGAGGCCATCGAGATCCTGCTCCAGGTGATGGAGAACCAGCGCGACGACCTGGTCGTGATCCTGGCCGGCTACGCCGACCGGATGGAGCGCTTCTTCGAGTCCAACCCGGGCATGAAGTCGCGCATCGCCCACCACGTGGATTTCCCCGACTACAGCAACGTCGAGCTCTCGGAGATCGGCGACCGCATGCTGGCCCAGTGGAACTACCGCTTCGACGCGGGCGGCCGCAGCGCCTTCGCCGAGTACGTGTCGCTTCGCCGCGCCAAGCCCGGCTTCGCCAACGCCCGCTCGATCCGCAACGCGCTGGACCGGATGCGGCTGCGCCAGGCGCTGCGCCTGTTCGAGTGCGGCGAGGTGGTCGACGAGTCGGCCCTGACCCTGATCACCGAGGCCGACGTCCGCGCCAGCCGCCATTTCCAGGAACCCGTCGAGCCGGAGCCCCAGGGGGTAGCGGCCGACATCTACGACCCGGAGCGGGTCAGCGAGCGGGGCGACTACTGACCCCTGACCGCAGCAGAGAGACATAACAAAACTACACGAGCAGCGACTGGAGACACACCATGTTCAGCATCGAGCGTCAGACCCTGACCGAATACCTGATCGAGCAACGCCGCACCCACCCGGACGCCACCGGCGCCCTCAACGCCCTGATCCTGCAGGTCGCCCAGGCCTGCAAGGCCATCTCCCGGGCGGTCGCCCACGGCGCCCTGGCCGACATGCTCGGCGACCATGGCGCCGAGAACGTGCAGGGCGAGAAGCAGAAGAAGCTCGACGTCATCGCCGACCAGATGTTCCTGCGCGCCACCCACTGGGGCGGCGGCCTGGCCGGCATGATCTCGGAGGAGAACGAGGATCCGATTCCGCTGCCCGAAGGCAAGATGCACGGCAAGTACCTGCTGGCCTTCGACCCGCTGGACGGCTCCTCAAACATCGACGTGAATGTCTCGGTCGGCTCGATCTTCTCGATCCTGCGGGCCAAGACGGACAACAACCCGGCCACGCCCGAGGACTTCCTCCAGCCCGGCACCGAGCAGGTGGCTGCCGGCTACGCCATCTACGGCCCCTCGACGATGCTGGTGCTGACGGTCGGGCGCGGTGTCGTCGGCTTCACCTTCAATCCGATGCTGGGGGACTTCTTCCTCACCCATCCGGACCTGCAGATCCCGCATCAGACGCGGGAGTTCGCGATCAATGCCTCCAACGCGCGCTTCTGGGAGGCGCCGATCCGCCGCTACGTGAACGAATGCCTGGCCGGCCGCAGCGGCCCCCGGGGCGAGGACTTCAACATGCGCTGGATCGCCTCGCTGGTGGCCGAGACCCACCGCATCCTGATGCGCGGCGGCGTCTTCATGTACCCCCGCGACCAGAAGGATCCGGCCAAGCCGGGGCGTCTGCGCCTGCTCTACGAGGCCAACCCGATCGGCTTCATCGTCGAGCAGGCGGGCGGGCGCGCCAGCACCGGCGCCCGTCCGGTGCTCGAGGTGCAGCCCGAGTCCCTGCACCAGCGCATCGGCTTCGTCTTCGGCTCCCGCGAGGAGGTGGAGCGGATCGAGCGCTACCACAACGACCTGCCGATGGGCGGCACCGACCACGGCATGCCGCTCTTCCACGAGCGCTCGCTGTTCCGCGACGAAGCGATCATCCAGTAAGGAGCCAGGACCATGTCAGAACGTCACCCGATCGTGGCCATCACCGGCTCCTCCGGCGCCGGCACCAGCACCGTGCAGCGCACCTTCGAAGAAATCTTCCGCCGCGAGGACGTCACCGCCGCGGTGATCGAAGGCGACAGCTTCCACGCCTACGACCGCCTCGCGATGCGCCAGAAGCTGAAGGACGCCGAATCCGACGGCAAGCTCTCCCACTTCAGCCACTTCGGCCACGAGGCCAACCTCTTCGGCGAGCTGGAGCAGCTCTTCCGCGAATACGGCGAGACCGGCCGCGGCCGCCGCCGCAAGTACCTCCACGACCACGCCGAGGCCGAGCCCTATGGCCAGGAGCCAGGCACCTTCACGCCGTGGGAGGAACTGCCCGCCAACACCGACATGCTGTTCTACGAGGGCCTGCACGGCGCCGTCAAGCATGGCGAGATCGACGTCTCGCGCCACACCGACCTGCTGATCGGCGTGGTGCCGGTGGTGAATCTGGAGTGGATCCAGAAGCTGCACCGGGACAAGAAGACCCGCGGCTACTCCACCGAGGCGGTCACCGACACGATCCTGCGGCGGATGCACGACTACGTGCACTACATCGTGCCCCAGTTCTCCCGCACCCACGTGAACTTCCAGCGGGTGCCGATGGTGGACACCTCCAACCCCTTCATCGCGCGGGAAATCCCGACCGCGGACGAGTCGATGGTGGTGATCCGCTTCGCCAACCCCAAGGGCATCGACTTCGCCTACCTGCTGAACATGGTCCACGACAGCTTCATGAGCCGCGCGAACACCATCGTCGTGCCCGGCGGGAAGATGGAACTGGCCATGCAGCTGATCTTCACCCCGTTCATCTGGCGCCTGATGGAGCGCCGCCGCAAGTTGATGTGATCCGGAGACCCGCCCCATGAACATGCCCGTCGAAGCCCACGCCGACCAGGCCGCCCTGGACGCCCGCTGCGCCAATGCCCTGCGATTTCTCGCCATCGATGCCGTCGAGGCCGCCAAGTCCGGCCACCCCGGCATGCCGATGGGCATGGCCGAGATCGCCGTGGCGCTGTGGACGCGCCACCTGAAGCACGACCCGGCGGACCCGTCCTGGGCCGACCGCGACCGCTTCGTGCTGTCCAACGGGCACGGCTCGATGCTGATCTACGGCCTGCTGCACCTGGCCGGCTACGACCTGCCGATAGACGAGCTGCGGCGCTTTCGCCAGCTCCATAGCAAGACCCCGGGCCACCCCGAGGTCGGCCTGACCCCCGGCGTCGAGACCACCACCGGCCCCCTCGGCCAGGGCCTGGCCAACGCGGTCGGCATGGCGATGGCCGAGAAGCAGCTGGCGGCCGAGTTCAACCGCCCGGAAGCGAACATCGTCGACCATCGCACCTGGGTCTTCCTCGGCGACGGCTGCCTGATGGAAGGGGTCAGCCACGAGGCGGCCGGCATCGCCGGCGTGCAGCGTCTGTCCAAGCTGATCGCCTTGTGGGACGACAACCGCATCTCGATCGACGGCGAGGTGTCCGGCTGGTTCTGCGACGACACCCCGGCCCGCTTCCGCGCCTATGGCTGGAACGTGGTCGAGGCGGTCGATGGCCACGACGTGGAGGCCCTCGACCGGGCCATCCGCGAGGCCCTCGCCAATGCCGAGAAGGACGCCGGCCCGACCCTGATCTGCTGCCGCACGACCATCGGCAAGGGCAGCCCAGCGCGGGCCGGCACCGCCGGCATCCATGGCGCCCCCCTCGGCGCCGAGGAGATCGCCGCCACCCGCCAGGCGCTGGGCTGGCCCCACGGGCCCTTCGAAATCCCCGACGATGTGCGTGACGCCTTCGATGCCCGCGCACGGGGCGCGGCCGCCCGCACCGACTGGCAGGCCCGCCTCGCCACCTACCGCCAGCATTGCCCGGAGGCCGCCGCCGAGTTCGAGCGGCGCATGGGCGGCGCGCTGCCGATCGGCTTCGATGTGCTCTGCCGCGCGCTCCTCAAGGCGGTGAACAACGAGGCCGCCAGCCCCGCCACCCGCAAGGCCAGCCAGCAGGCCATCGGCCGCGTGGCGCGGGCGCTGCCCGAGCTGATCGGCGGCTCTGCCGACCTGACCCACTCCAACCTCACCGACTGGCCCGACTGCGGCCGCATGACGGCCGACCACCCCGGCCGCCACATCAGCTGGGGCGTGCGCGAGTTCGGCATGGCCGCGGCCTGCAACGGCATGGCCCTGCATGGCGGCCTGCTGCCCTTCTGCGCCACCTTCCTGACCTTCTCGGACTACGCCCGCAACGCGATCCGGATGAGCGCCCTGATGCGCCAGCGGGTGATCTACGTGATGACCCACGACTCCATCGGCCTGGGCGAGGACGGCCCGACCCACCAGCCGATCGAGCATCTGCCGAGCCTGCGCCTGATTCCCGGCCTGGACGTCTGGCGGCCCTGCGACGCGGTCGAGACCCAGGCCGCGTGGATCGCCGCGGTCAATCGCGGCGACGGCCCCAGCCTGCTCGCCTGCTCGCGCCAGAACCTGCCCCACCAGCCCCGCGACGACGAGCGCCTGGGCGAGATCGCCCGTGGCGGCTACGTCCTGCGCGAAGCGGGCGGCGGCAGCGCCCGGGTGGTGCTGATCGGCACCGGTTCCGAGGTCTCGCTGGCGGTCGCCGCCGCCGAGCGGCTGGAAGCCGACGGCATCCCGACACGGGTGGTCTCGATGCCCTGCACCGCCGCCTTCGAGCGACAGGACGCCGCCTGGCGCGACGCGGTGCTGCCCCCGGCGCTGCCCCGCGTCGCGGTCGAGGCAAGCCAGCCCGACCTGTGGTGGAAGACCCTCGCCGGCGCGCCGCGGGCGGCCGTGGTCGGCATCGAGCGCTTCGGCGAATCGGCGCCGGCCGGCGACCTGGCGGCCTTCTTCGCGATGACCCCCGAGCGGGTCGCCGATGCGGCCCGCGCCATCGCGAACCCCTGACGATTTCGTGCGGCCGCGCCGGGTCCCGTCTTCCCCGGGGACCTCGCCGTTGCTCCCTCCTCCGGCCGGGTTCATTACCTTGTCCGTGCGCGAGCCGCCTTCTTATTCGATCGACATTTTCAGAGAGAACCGGAGACAATCACCATGAGCATCCGCGTCGCCATCAACGGCTACGGTCGCATCGGCCGTAACGTCCTGCGCGCCCATTTCGAGGGGGGACAGTCGCACCCCATCGAGATCGTCGCGATCAACGACCTGGGCAGCCCCCAGACCAACGCCCACCTGACCCGCTACGACAGCGTCCACGGCCCCTTTCCCCACGACGTGGACGTCGACGGCGACACGCTGACCGTCGCCGGCAAGCCGATCCGCGTCACCGCCGAGCGGGACCCCGCCAGACTGCCGTGGCGCGAGCTGGGTGTCGACGTGGTGCTGGAATGCACCGGCCGCTTCAACAGCAAGGCCAAGGCCTCGGCCCACCTCGAGGCCGGTGCCGCCCGGGTGCTGCTGTCGGCCCCCGGCGCCGCCGATGTGGACGCGACCGTGGTGTATGGCGTTAACCACGGCACCCTGTCCTCGTCCCACCGGGTGGTGTCGAACGCCAGCTGCACCACCAATTGCCTCGCCCCGCTGGTCCACGCCCTGCACGGCCCGCTGGGCATCGTGCGCGGCCAGATGATCACGGTGCACTCCTACACCAACGACCAGGTCCTGACCGACGTCTATCACGAGGACCTGCGCCGCGCCCGTAGCGCCACCCAGTCGCTGATCCCCACCAAGACCGGTGCCGCCGCCGCGGTCGGGCTGGTGCTGCCCGAGCTGGCCGGCCGGCTCGACGGCTTCGCGATCCGCGTGCCGACCCCCAACGTCAGCTTCACCGACTTCACCTTCATCGCCAGCCGCAACACCACCGCCGAGGAGGTGAACAACCTCGTGCGCGAAGCGGCCCGCGGCCGCCTGGCCGGCGTGCTGGCAGTCAATGAACTGCCGCTGGTGTCCTGCGACTTCAACCACAACCCCCACTCCAGCATCCAGGACGCCACCCTGACCCGCGTCGACCACAACCTGGTCAAGGTGACCTCCTGGTACGACAACGAGTGGGGCTTCTCGAACCGCATGCTCGACACCACCGTGGCGATGATGGAGGCGATCTGACATGAGCCCGACCCAGCCGACCCCGCTGGCGACCGGCCCCGCCGGTCGCGACGACACGATGCCGGACTTCCTGCGTCTCGAGGACCTGGACCTGGCCGGCAAGCGCGTCTTCATGCGCGCCGACTTCAACGTGCCCCTGACCCCCGAGGGCGGCATCGCCGACGACAGCCGCATCCGCGCCACGCTGCCCGGCATCCGCCACGTCCTCGACGCCGGCGCCTCGCTGGCGATCACCTCCCACCTGGGCCGGCCGACGGAAGGCCGGCTCGCCCGCGAGGACTCCCTCGCGCCAGTCTCCGACCGCCTCTCCGAGCTGCTCGGGCGGCCGGTGCCGCTGGTCACCGAGTGGGCCGACGGGCGCTTCCCGATGATGCCCGGCCAGGCCGTGCTGCTCGAGAACTGCCGCGGCAACGTCGGCGAGAAGGCCGACGATCCGGCGCTGGCCGAGCGCATCGCCGCCGCGGTGGACATCTATGTGAACGAGGCCTTCGGCACCGCCCACCGCAAGGAGTGCACCCTCTCGGCCCTGCCCGCCGCGATGCCCGTCGCCTGCGCCGGCCCGCTGCTGGCGGCCGAGCTGGACGCCCTGGGTCGCGCCCTCGCCGCGCCGGCCCGCCCGCTGGCGGCCATCGTCGGCGGCTCCAAGGTGTCCACCAAGCTGGCCGTGCTGGAGCGCCTGGCGGACAAGGTGGACCTGATGATCGTCGGCGGCGGCATCGCCAACACCTTCATCGCCGCGCGCGGTTTCTCGGTCGGCAACTCGCTCTACGAGGCGGACCTCATCGAGGCGGCGAGCCGCATCATGCACCGCCTCGCGGCCCGCGGCGGACGGCTGTGGCTGCCCCGCGACGTGGTCTGCGCCGACGCCTTCAGCGAAACCGCGAACATCACCGTGTGCGGCATCGACGCGGTGCCGGCTGGCCGGATGATCCTCGACATCGGCCCGGACAGCCAGGCCGAGCTGGCCGACCTGCTCGGCGGCAGCGGCACCATCGTCTGGAACGGCCCCCTCGGCGTCTTCGAGATGGGCCCCTTCGCCGGCGGCACCCGCGCCCTCGCCAGCGCCATCGCCGGCAGCCCCGGCTTCTCGATCGCCGGCGGCGGCGACACCCTGGCGGCCATCGCGGCCTTCGGCGTCACCGACCGGATCGACTACGTCTCGACCGGCGGCGGCGCCTTCCTCGAGTTCCTCGAGGGCCGCGAGCTGCCCGCCGTCGCCGCCCTGGTCCGCCACAAGCAGGACCCGGCCCGCGCCGCCGCCTGACCCCCGACCCCAGACAAGGAGACCCACCATGGCAATGATCGCCCTCAGGCAACTGCTGGACCACGCTGCCGAGCACGGCTACGGCGTGCCGGCCTTCAACATCAACAACATGGAGCAGATCCAGGCCATCATGGCGGCCGCCGAGGCCACCGCCAGCCCGGTGATCCTGCAGGCCTCGGCCGGCGCCCGCAGCTACGCCGGCGAGCCCTACCTGCGCCACCTCGTCGAGGCGGCCGTCGAGCAGCACCCGGACATCCCGATCTGCATGCACCAGGACCACGGTGCCAGCCCGGCGGTCTGCCAGCAGTCGATCCGCTCCGGCTTCACCAGCGTCATGATGGACGGCTCCCTGCGCGAGGACATGAAGACCCCGGCGAGCTTCGACTACAACGTCGACGTCACCCGCCGGGTGGTCGAGATGGCCCACGCCGTGGGCGTCAGCGTCGAGGGCGAGCTGGGCTGCCTCGGCTCCCTCGAGACCGGCCAGGCCGGCGAGGAAGACGGCGTCGGCGCCGAAGGCACGCTGGACCACAGCCAGCTGCTGACCGACCCCTCCGAGGCCGCCGACTTCGTCGCCGCCACCGGGGTGGACGCGCTGGCCGTCGCGATCGGGACCAGCCACGGCGCCTACAAGTTCACCCGCCCGCCCACCGGCGACATCCTCGCCATCGACCGCATCCGCGCCATCCACG
>JAGRNP010000140.1 GCA_020440705.1 bacterium
GCCGGCTTCCAGGACTTCGATGACAACGCCGTCGCCGCCATCCGGCAGTGGCGCTTCGCCGCCCTCACGGGCAACACGGCGCGGGAGCAATGGGGGACGATCACGTTCCGCTACCGCCTGCACGACTAGCCAACCCGCGGCCGCCCGCGGCCGCCGAACGGGGACCGGAGACATGGCCAAGTTCACGACAATCCTGATCCTGACGCTCGCGGCCGCAGCGACCGCCGGCGGCGCCCGGGCGAGCACCCCGACGCCGGACATGGCCCTCAAGGGCGATCGCGACGGCACCGTCTTCCGCAGCCTCACCGTCGAGGGCGAGAACCGGGTGCAGATCCGCTTCGAGCGGCCGCGGCTGGAGGTCGCGGTCGATCCCGAGCAGGCTCCCGGACTGCTGCTCGAGGACGGGCTGGACATCCTGGACCGCACGCTGCCCGACCTGGTCGGACCGCTGCTGGCCACATCGGTCACCCACGCCACGCCCCATGGCCCGCGGCCCTGGCTGCAGGCCTACGAACGCGGCCCCGTCGCGCGCTTCGTGCCCGATCTGGCGGACGTGGCCACCTGGAAGCTCTCGGTGGTCGATTCCCGCGGCCAGACCGCCATGGTCTTCGCCGGCCAGGGCGACCCGCCGGCGGACATCGCCTGGGACGGGCAGCGCCTCGACGGCACGCCCGCGCCGCCGGGCTACACGTACAGCATCGTGCTCGAGGCCCGGGATCCCGCCGGCAACGAGCGCCGCTTCGTCGGCGACGGCTTCACGCTGCCGGCCTACCGGCGCCTGGATGCCGCCGGGCCGGTGTTCCTCGTCTCGGGCGACGACTGGCTGCACGCCGGGGGCGTGGGAGCCGCGGGCAGCGGACTCCTGCTCGAGGCCGCCGCCGCATTCAACACCCACGTGCCGGCCGAGCGGCCCGTCCGCGTCGTCGCGACCCACCGCAGCGCCGTCGAGGCCGAGCGTCTCGGCCGCCTGGTGGCCGGCGCCCTCGGGCCCCTCGTGATCGGCCCCGCGAGCCGGATCGAGGTCCAGACCCGCATCGAACCCACGGCGCCCGCCGGCGGTACCCTGGAGCTGTCGGGCCGCCCCTGAGCGGTCCGAACCGTTTCCCGTCGACTCGGCCGGCGCCCCGGAGCGCCGGCCGCGCGCTTTCTCGATACTTCCCTTTGCAACGTCCTGCGGGTGGTATAACGTTCGGGAAAACCCCACCTCGAACGGGCCCCCGCCGCGCCTTCGCCTCGCGACGCCGGACCGTGGAGAGCCAACATGACCGACGCCAGAGGACTGCTTGCCGCCTTTCCTCCGCACGGGTACGACGAGTGGCGCGCCGAAGTCGAGCGCCTGCTCAAGGGCGCCCCCTTCGCGCAGCGGATGATCACGCGCCTGCCCGAGGGATTCGACGTGGCCCCGCTCTATCGGGCCGACGACATCGCCGACGTGCCCTGGCTCGCCGCCATGCCCGGCACCGCTCCCTTCGTCCGGGGGCCGCGGGCGGCCGGCTACCACGCCGCTCCCTGGTGGATCAGCCAGGAGTTGCGCAGCGTCTCGTGCGAAGACTTCAACAACGCCCTGCGGGACGGTCTGCAGCGGGGCCAGACGGCGGCCGTGCTGATCCTCGATCAGGCCGGAATGGCCGGCCTCGACCCGGACCAGTCCGAGGCCGATCTGGTCGGGCAGGGCGGTGTCTCCCTCTGCTCGTTGCAAGAGTTGGACACGGCCCTCGACGGCGTCGACCTGGCCGCGGTGCCGGTCCAGATCGAGTCGGGCGCGGCGGCCCTGCCGGTGGCGGCGATGCTCGTGGCCCTGGCCCGGCGTCGCCGGGTCGACCTGAAGCGGCTGCGCGGCTGCCTGGGGGCCGACCCCTTCGCCGGACTGGCCCGGCGCGGCCGCATCAACGGCTCGCTCGACCTGCTGCTCGACGAACTGGCCATGCTTTCGCGCTGGACCGCCGTCCACGCCCCTGGCCTGCGCACCCTGCCGGTGCACGAGACGCCGTGGCACGACGGCGGCGCCGATCTCGCCCTCGGCCTCGCCCTGACCCTGTGCGGGGCCGTCGAGACCCTGCGGGCCATGGACGCCCGCGGCATCGCGCCCGGGGAAGCCGCGCCCCGGTTCCAGTTCAATGTGGCGGTGGGCACCGACTTCTTCGCCGAGATCGCCAAGCTGCGCGCGCTGCGCCTGCTGTGGTCCCGGATCCTGACCGCGTCGGGCGTGGCGCCCGGGGATGCGACGGTGTTCATCCACGCCCGCACCGCCCTGCGCGACCAGACGGACATCGATCCCCACGTGAACCTGCTGCGCGGCACCACCAAGGCCATGAGCGCCGTGCTGGGCGGCGTCGACAGCCTGCACGTCAGCCCCTTCGACGCGGTGGGCGGCTCGGATGCCGTCAGCCGCCGCATCGCCCGCAACGTGCAGCTCATCCTCTCCCACGAGTGCCACCTCGACCAGGTGGCCGATCCGGCGGGGGGCTCGTGGTACGTGGAGAGCCTCACCCGCGACCTGGCCGAAGCGGCCTGGCGCCGGTTCCAGGAGTGCGAGGCCGACGGCGGCCTGAAGGCGGCCCTCGAATCCGGCCGCGCCCAGGCGTCGGTGGCCGCCGCGGCGCAGCGGCGGGCCGATGAGCTGGCGACGCGGCGCGCCGTGCGTGTCGGCGTCAACGCCTACCCGCCGGCCGACTGGTCGCCGCGCCCGCCGCGCGACGCGGAAGGCCTGCGGCGGCGTCGCGGCGAGGTCCTCTCCCGGCAGCGGAGCTCCGCGACCCAGGAGGCCCACCTGCTCGTGCTCGGGCGCCTCGAGAAGCTCATGGACTGCCCGGGCGACGAGCTCTTCGAACCCATGGTCGGGGCGGTCGACGCCGGGGCCACCCTCGGTGAGGTCATCGGCGTGACGCGCGCCAGCAGCGAGCCCGGCCTGGTGGTCGAGCCCATTCCGCTGCGGCGGGAGGCGCTCCCCTTCGAACTGCTGCGCGGCCGGGTGGCGGTGCGGGCGCAGACCGATCCGGCGGCCGTCACCGTGCACCTGGCCTGCCTGGGCGACTTCGCCCGCTACATGCCCCGACTCGACTTCGCGCGCGGTTTCTTCCAGGTGGGGGGCTTCCGCATCGCGGGCGCCGACACGTGGCACGCCGAGGCGTCGGCCGCCGCCGCCGCGGCCCGGGCGACCGGCGCGCGAACGGTCGTGCTCGTGGGGCTCGACGAGACGTACGCCGACCTGGCCGCTGCGACGGCCCGCGCCCTGAAGTCCGGCCCGCACGCCCCCGCCGTCGTCGTCGCCGGCTCGCCGGGCGACCAGGAGGACGCCTGGCGCGCCGCCGGCGTCGACCACTTCATCGCCCTGCGCAGCCATGTGCTCGACGTGCTCGGCGGCCTGCTCGACGCGGGGGAGGACCGCCCATGAGCCGCATTCCCGACTTCAGCCGCCTCGACCTGACGCCGGCCGGCGGGGCCGCCGTGCCCGGGACCGACTGGGTCGCCGCGGTGCGGGCCGAAACCGGCCGCGACCCCGCCGACCTGGCCTGGATGACGAACGAGGGCATCGCCGTCGCGCCGGTCTACCGGGCCGACGACACGGCGGCCTGCGAACACCTCGACTACACGGCCGGCCTGCCGCCCTTCCTGCGCGGGCCCTACGCCAGCATGTACGTGACGCGGCCCTGGACCGTGCGCCAGTACGCGGGGTTCTCCACCGCCGAGGAGAGCAACGCCTTCTACCGCCGCAACCTCGCCGCGGGACAGAAGGGCCTCTCGGTGGCCTTCGACCTGGCCACCCACCGCGGCTACGACTCCGATCACGAGCGCGTGGTCGGCGACGTGGGCAAGGCGGGCGTGGCCATCGACTCGGTCGAGGACATGAAGATCCTCTTCGACGGCATCCCGCTCGACCGCATGTCCGTGTCCATGACCATGAACGGCGCCGTGCTGCCGGTGATGGCCTTCTACATCGTGGCCGCGCTGGAGCAGGGCGCCACGCCCGCGCAGCTCACCGGCACGATCCAGAACGACATCCTCAAGGAGTACATGGTCCGCAACACGTACATCTATCCGCCCGAGTTCTCCATGCGGATCATCGCGGACATCTTCGCCTACACCGCGCGCCAGATGCCGCGGTTCAACAGCATCTCCATCAGCGGCTACCACATGCAGGAGGCCGGGGCCACGGCCGACCTCGAGCTGGCCTACACCCTCGCCGACGGCGTCGAGTACGTGCGCACCGGCCTGGCCGCCGGCCTGGACATCGACACCTTCGCGCCGCGCCTGTCGTTCTTCTGGGCCGAGGGCACCAACTACTTCATGGAGATGGCCAAGCTGCGCGCGGGACGACTGCTGTGGGCGAAGCTCATCCGGCAGTTCGACCCGAAGAGCGACAAGTCCATGGCCCTGCGCACCCACAGCCAGACCTCGGGCTGGTCGCTGGCCGAGCAGGATCCATTCAACAACGTGGCCCGCACCTGCATCGAGGGCATGGCCGCGGCCCTGGGCGGCACCCAGAGCCTGCACACCAACGCCCTGGACGAGGCCATCGCCCTGCCGACCGATTTCTCGGCCCGCATCGCGCGCAACACCCAGCTCTACCTGCAGGAGGAGACGGGCATCTGCCGCACGGTCGACCCGTGGGGCGGTTCCTGGTATCTTGAGAGCCTCACGCACGAACTGATGCACAAGGCGTGGGCCCACATCGAGGAGGTCGAGGCGCACGGGGGCATGGCCGCGGCCATCGGCAGCGGGCTGCCCAAGATGCGCATCGAGGAGGCGGCCGCCCGCCGCCAGGCGCGCATCGACTCGGGCCAGGAAGTGATCGTCGGCGTGAACCGCTATCGCCTGGACAAGGAGGAGCCCCTCGAGATCCTCGAGGTGGACAACACCGAGGTCCGCCGGCAGCAGATCGCGCGCCTCGAACAGGTGCGCCGCGACCGGGACGACGTGGCGGTGAAGCTGGCCCTGTCGGGCCTGAACCGGTGCGCCGTCACGGGCGAGGGGAACCTGCTCGAGATGTGCGTGAACGCCGCGCGCTGCCGCGCCACCCTCGGCGAGATCAGCGACGCCATGGAGCAGGTGGCCGGTCGCCACCAGGCCGAGATCCGGACCATCAGCGGCGTGTACGCCGCGGCCTACGGCGGGAAGGACGACGAGATCGACACGGTGCAGCAGATCCACGCGATGGTCGACGCGTTCGCGGCACGCGAGGGCCGCCGTCCGCGCATCCTCGTGGCCAAGATGGGCCAGGACGGCCACGACCGCGGCGCCAAGGTGGTGGCCACGGCCTTCGCCGACCTGGGCTTCGACGTCGACGTGGGGCCGCTCTTCCAGACTCCGGCCGAGACGGCGCGCCAGGCGGTGGAGAACGACGTCCACATCGTCGGCATGAGCAGTCTGGCGGCGGGCCACAAGACGCTGCTGCCCCAACTCGTGGCCGAGCTCAAGGCCCTCGGGCGGGAGGACATCATGGTCATCTGCGGCGGCGTGATTCCGGCCCAGGACTATGCCTACCTGCGCGAGAACGGGGCGGTGGCGGTCTTCGGGCCGGGCACCGTGATCCCCGTGGCGGCCCGGAAGCTCATCGAGGAACTGAACCGCCGCCTGGGGTACCGCTAGGTTGGGCGGCGGCAAGGGCAGTCGCGACGGCGGGAAGCCGCCCCGTTCGGCCCTGCACGTGCGGCCGGGTGTCGACGGCGGCCATGACGGCCTGCCGGGCGCCACCGGTGCCACTCCGGCGTCCGCCGGACCCCGCCGCCGCGAGATGAGCACTGCCGAGTACGTCGACGGGGTCCTTTCGGGCGACCGCACCCTGCTGGCCCGCGCCATCACCCTCATCGAATCCAACGCCCCAGCCCACCAGGCCACGGCCCAGGCGGTGCTGACGGCCCTGCTGCCCCGGCGCGGCGCCTCGATCCGCGTCGGCATCACCGGCGTGCCCGGGGCGGGCAAGAGCACCTTCATCGAGGCCCTCGGCGGGCAGCTGACGGCCGCCGGCCATCGGGTCGCCGTGCTGGCCGTGGATCCGAGCAGCAGCCTGACCGGAGGCTCGATCCTCGGCGACAAGACGCGCATGGAGAAGCTGGCCGCCGACCCGGGCGCGTTCATCCGGCCCTCGCCCTCGGGCGGGGCTCTCGGCGGCGTCGCCCGCAAGACGCGCGAGTCGATCGTTCTGTTCGAGGCGGCCGGCTACGACGTGATCCTCGTCGAGACCGTGGGCGTGGGGCAGAGCGAGATCCAGGTCCGTTCGATGGTGGACATGTTCCTGCTCGTGCTGCTGGCCGGCGCCGGCGACGAACTGCAGGGCATCAAGAAGGGCGTGGTGGAGATCGCCGACGCCATCCTCGTGAACAAGGCCGACGGCAAGGGACGCGAGGCGGCCGAGCGGGCGCGCGCCGAATTCGAGCAGGTGCTGCACTACCTGCGCCCGGCGACGCCGGGCTGGCGGCCGGTGGCCCGCGCCCTCAGCGCCCTGTCCGGCGACGGCGTGGCGGGCGTCTGGGAACTGGTGGAGGAATTCGCCGCCACGCTGCGGCAGGGCGGCGGCTTCGCGGCGCGGCGCGCCGAGCAGGAAACCCTCTGGATGCGCGCCCTGGTGGCCGAAGGGCTGTCCACCCGTTTCGAGCGGCATCCCGAGGTGGCTGCCCGGCGGGCCGCGCTGGAGGCCCGGGTCGCCGCCGGCGAGATCCCGGCCACGGTCGCGGCCCTCGAACTGCTCGACCTGTTCGGCGGCGGCGCCTGAGTCCGGCCCGGTCCGAACTGGTCAAACCCGCCGGCCCGCACTAGATTGGCCGTTCCATCCGTCCGGCCGGACCGCGGTCCGGCCCGTTTCGTCCCGGCACCGTTCCGCGACAGGGGAGACCCATGAGTCCGCTGCCCATCACGCTCTTCGACACCCTCACCGGCCGCAAGCAGGAATTCGAGCCCCTCGAGGCGGGCAAGTGCGGATTCTACTGCTGCGGGCCGACGGTGTACGGGCTGAGCCACCTGGGCAATGCGCGGGCCGCCCTGGTGCCGGACGTGATGGTGCGCTTCCTGCGGCATGCGGGCTACGAGGTGAAGTACGTCCGCAACATCACCGACATCGACGACAAGATCATCACGCGCAGCCACGAGGAAGGCATCCCCGCCGGGGAAGTGGCCGACCGCTACGCCGCCGAGTACGCGGCGGACATGGCGGCCCTCGGCCTGCTCGAACCCGACGTCACGCCGCGCGTGAGCGACCACGTGGCCGAGATCGTGGCCCTGGTCCGTGATCTCGAGGCCAAGGGCCTGGCCTACGCCGTCGACGGCGACGTGTACTACCGCGTGAAGGACTTCGCGGGCTACGGCAAGCTGAGCAAGCGCAACGTGGAGGAGATGCTCGAGGGCGCCGGCGCCCGCATCGACGTCGACGCGCGCAAGGAGTCGCCCCTGGACTTCGCCCTGTGGAAGGCCGCCAAGCCGGGCGAGCCCGCCTGGGACAGCCCCTGGGGCCCGGGCCGCCCGGGTTGGCACATCGAATGCTCGGCCATGAGTTCGACCCACCTCGGCGACAGCTTCGACATCCACGGCGGCGGGCTCGACCTGATCTTCCCGCACCACGAGAACGAGATCGCCCAGAGCCAGGGCGCCCACGGCGAGCACACCTTCAGCAAGTACTGGGTGCACAACGGCTTCATCGATTTCGCGGGCGAGAAGATGTCCAAGTCGCTGGGCAACTTCTTCACCACGCGCGAGATCATCAACCTGTACGACCCCGAATCGGTGCGCTACTTCCTGCTGACGGTGCACTACCGCAGCGGCCTGAACTTCGAGATCGAGGTGACGTGCCCGGCGTGCGGCGCGCAGCTGGACAAGGCGGCCCAGGAATCGGGGGCCTGCGCCTGCGGCGTGACCACCGACCGGGACACCCTGCGTCGGCGCGTGCGCTTCCCGGGTCTCGAGGAGGCCGACGAGCGCCTGGCCTACGTGTACACGACCCTGCAGGGCGTGCGGGAGTTCCTGGCGGCGGCGAAGAAGCCGGGCGGTGAGGAGCCGGTGCTCGAGCACACGGCCGAGTTCCTGGACGCCTTCGTGGCCCACATGCAGAACGACTTCAACACGAGCGGCGCCCTCGGCGTGCTCAGCAAGCCCCTCGCCGAGGCCAACGGACTGCTCGCCTCGGCCAAGGGCGTGGGCAAGGCGACGCGCTACCTCACCCTCGAGAAGTTCGCCGCCGACATGGCCGTCGTCGCCCGCATCCTCGGCTGCTTCGGCCGGGATCCGCAGGTGTGGCTCCTGGCCCGTCGCGACCAGAAGGCGGCGCGCATGGGGCTCGACACCGGGCGGGTCGACGCGCTGCTGGCCGCCCGGCGGGCCGCCCGCGAAGGCAAGGACTGGGCGGCGGCCGATCGCATCCGCGACGAGCTGGCCGGGCTGGGCGTGGGCGTGCAGGACGGGCCCGAGGGCTCGGTGTGGAACTTCCTGTAGTCCGGGTTGTGTGAAGGGTCGGCGATCCGCTCGCCGGAAAGGAGGCCGACGATGTTCGGCAGGCACTGGCGCGAAATCCTGGTGACCCTCGTGGTCGGCGGCGGCGCGGCCGTCCTGATCACGGCCCTGTCCATGTGATCGGGACCCGCCCGGGTCCCCGACTCCTGGCGCCCGTCGCCGGCCGGATCTGGCTGGCGGCGGCGCTCATCTATCTTCTGCTGCATCTGCTGCCCGTGTCCGGACCGGTGGCGTGGTACGTCCCGGATCTGCTCTGCCTCCCCGTCGTGCTCGGTGCCGTGCTCATGGCCCA
>JAGRNP010000141.1:0-2741 GCA_020440705.1 bacterium
ATCCCGGCGCACCGCGGGGAAGAGGACCGGGGATCGGCTCGGCGGGTGGTTCGAGGGGTCGGGATGCGGCCGATTGCTGGCCGGGCCGCGGTGGCCCTCGCCACCCCCCGTGCGTGGCAGTGCTTGTGTCTCGAAGATTGTGTCCGGACCCGGACATGCCCCCCCAAAACCCGTGAATGACCTGTTAGGCGACTAGTTTACGAAAGACTTCTGCCGAGAAAGCAAAGCGAAACTGCACAATGCCACATTGGATCGCCACGATCGTCTTAACAGTTTGTCTGTCCTTGGCCGAGGGTTGCCAGGGGGCATCTGTCCCTCGCTCTGAGCCTGTTGCTGATTCCGTCCGAGAGTTTAGCGGCACACAGGGAGCAAATGGCTGGACATACGGATACTGGGATCGCTCCACCGATGCCGACAAGAACTACGACCCGTCGACCGACTACAAGTTGCTCGGGCATTATGGTAGAGACCCTGTAAACGGGTTGAGCGGCCATTCAGAGTTTACGACTGGTGATCTATGGTTTCTGATCGATGGGGTCTACTACACGTCGCTTTGGGCAGAGGGTGGGCATCCCAATGGTACGCTGGACTTGGGGTCATACGCTCAAGTGGAACAATGGGCGGTGCGCCGCTGGACCAGCACGATCGAAGGCCCGATTACTGTTGCAGGTCACGCAGGAAAAGTCATGCCGTGGGGCGCGAATTGGAGCGGTGGAGCTCTGGCGGTCATCGTAATCGACGGAGGCGAAGTGTTTCGAACTGACGTTGGCGAGGGAGGAATGGACTATTCAATCGACGCCATGGTTCGGGTCGGCTCAACTGTCGATTTCTTGATTGGGCCGAACCCAAGTGTTGGTGTCATAAGATTCACGGCCACTATATGGCCTGTACTTAGGGCGGTGAGATGATTGTCGGCGATAGCGTCACCTAACAAGCGCATTCACCTGACTTAGCCGCCTGGCACGCGCCGCGCGTACGCGCGGCCCGCGCCAGCCGACCAAGACAGGTGAAGCACGACGATCTGAGCCCGAATTCGAGGGTTTTCCGGCCAACCGCCCCCGTCCATACCACCGCGACCCCTGCAGACACATTCTCCGAGACACAACCAACAGAAAACGCCCCCGCGAAGGGAGCGTTCTTCCCGCCGGGGAAGCAATGGACGTCGGTCCCAGCCAGGCCCCGTGGTGCCCGACCGGGCGACTTGGAGGGCCCCCCGGGCCCGACGGAGCCCTGTCGGGCACCACGGGGCCCGGCGGAGACCCTACGCCCGCCGCTTCTTCCGGGACTGCTCGTATCCGTAGTACTTCTGGTCGTAGTAGTAGGGCAGCACCTCGGCCAGATTGTTGGCCACCACGCCGAGGATGTTCGCGCCGGCGCTGCGAAGTATCTCGACCCCGCGCTTGGACAGGTCCTTGGGCGTGTGGCCGGCCATGACCATGAAGAGACAGCCGTCCACGGCGTCGAGGTAGTGCAGGGGGTCGCTCACGGGCACCGTGGGCGGCGAATCGAGCAGGATGATGTCGTAGGTCTCGTGCAGCTTCGCCACCATGTCGCGCACGTTGTGCCCGCCGAAGAGCCGGCTCGGCCGCCCCTTCGGGTCGCCGGCCGCCAGGAAGTCGAGGTTCTTGATCTTGGTCGTGCGCACCGCGTCGGCCACCTTGGCGTCGCCGCCGAGCAGGTTGGCGAAGCCCGGCGCCAGCGGGTGCTGGAAGACCGTGTGCTGCACCGGTCGCCGGATGTCGGCGTCGACCAGGAGGATGCGGGCGGGCAGGTGGTAGGCCAGCACCAGGGCGAAGTGCAGGGAGAACAGGCTCTTGCCCTCGCCCCGCTCGGCGCTGGTGATCATGATCGCGCGCTTGCGGTCCAGGTCGATCTTGCGGCCGATCCGGATCATGATGCGGCGCAGCTCGATCGCCATGGGCGATTCGATGTCGAAGAGTCCACCGGAGCCGGCACGGGATTTCGTGCTCATCGGATACCCTTTCCCCCGCTCAACCGAGGCGGGGATAGATCACCAGGAATCCCACCGCCCCGACGGCGATGATGCCCAGGATGATGGTGGCCCAGCGCAGCAGCCGGACCTTCTTCTTGCGCTCGAAGTGGTCGTCCTGGATCACCGGCAGCGTCCCGATCACCGGCAGGCCGAGGGTCCGCTCGATGTCCTCGACCGTCTTGAAGCTGCGGTCGAGGAAGATCGCCAGCACGACCAGCCCGAGACCGATCGCCAGGGAGAGCACCGACCCGAGGGCCGTCAGCTTGATCTTGTTGGGCTCGACGGGGATGTAGGCGTTGCCGTCGAGGATGGGCGCCTGGCGGATGCGGATCTGCATGCCCAGTTCGGCCCCGCTCGCCTCCAGGTTCAGGGTCTGGCTGGTGATCTCGTTCTCGATGGTGCTGACCATGCCGCGGGCGGCGGTCACGTCGTCCTGCAGCTCGGCGATCCGCGCCGACTGGGCCGGACGCCGCGTCGTGAAGTCGCGGAACTCGCGGATCTTCGCCTCGAGATCGTTGATCACCCGCTGGCTGCCCTCGCGGTAGAGGGTGAAGTAGACGAAGTGGCTCACCTGGTTGCGCTCGAGGTAGCCGAGCTGCGGGAACTGCTCGCCCACCATCTGCTCGATGCGCGTGTTCAGCCGCACCCGGAGCTGTCCGAGGCGGGTCTCGACGTCACGCGACTCGCGGGAGTTCGGCGAATAGAGCTGGTTCTCCAGTCCCAGGTTCTCCATCTCCTGGCCCGTCGA
>JAGRNP010000141.1:2751-8719 GCA_020440705.1 bacterium
ACGTCACGCGACTCGCGGGAGTTCGGCGAATAGAGCTGGTTCTCCAGTCCCAGGTTCTCCATCTCCTGGCCCGTCGATCGGATGATGTCGTCGGACCGGTAGCGCGACACGTTCGGGACGTTGCCGAGCAGGCGGGAGACGCCCGCCGTCAGGTCCTGCAGCTCGCGGGCATCGGTGCCGTCGTAGCGCTCGCGCAGGGCCTGCACGCTCGCCTGGGCGTAGCCGAGGTTGCTGGCGTTGATCGGGTTGTCGACCAGAGCCTCCGAGGCGATGGAGGCCTGGAACTCCGTCAGGGCCTGTTCGGCGTTGGCGAGCTTCGTGTTGTACACCTCGAGCTGGCGCTGCAGGAAGTCGCGCATCGACGTGCTCGAGGCGGTCTGGGTCTCGCGGTACTCCTCGACGAAGCGATCGAGGATGAACGAGGCCAGCCGGTAGGCCTGCTCCGGATCCGGGTCCCGCACCTCGAACTTGAACAGCCGCTGGCCGTCCTGCTTCAGGCGCACCATGCCCGCAAGCTTGCCGCGAGCCTTGCGGATGGCCTGCTCGTCGGTCAGGGGGGGCTCGCCTTCCTTCTGGGCCTCTTCCCGCAGGGCGTCCTGCAGGCGGAGCTCGAGGACCATCTTCTGCAGGAAGTCGGGCGACGTCAGGAGCATGTTCATCTCCTGGAAGGCCACCGCGTCGATGTACTGCGGGCGCCCGAACCGGTTGCTCGGATCGGTGAGCAGGCGGCTGTTCAGTCCCTCGAACTTGATCAGGATCTGGCCGGTCGAGGCGTAGATCGGCGTCATCGTCTTGATGGCCACCGCCGCCATGGACAGGCACAGGATGAAGGGCACGAAGAACAGGAGCTTGCGGCGCCAGAAGGCGCGCACGAGCCCCATGATGTCGAAGCCACCGCCACCCTGCTGCGGTTCGTCCTGGAAGGGGTCCATTCCTGTCACCACTCCTTGGCGTCCGGGACCGGCGGGCCGGTCGGGACGGATCGGGCTGCAACGGACCGGGCGCCGCGGGGCGTCCGGTCCGGGTTCGTCGTGGTCGTCAGCGCCAGGTGATCGCGTACGGCATCATCGCGACGGGGCGACCGTCCAACAGCGCCACCGCCGCCAGGGTTCCATCCCGCCGCAGGCTCTCGACCAGCAGCGGCAGCGCGTCGAGCCCCGCCGCGGCCCCGGTCCCCCAGACGCCGGCGGGCACGGCCGACCCGGCCCAACGGGCCATGACGCCGTTGTCCCGGAGGCTCTTGATCAGCATGCGCTCGAAGAAGGTCAGCGGCTCGCTGAAGGTCACGAGATCGACCTTGTCGTCGGCGCCCAGGCCGAGCATCCATTTGGCGGAGGTGATGGCCCGGCGCAGGCCGCCGAGGCCGTCCACGAGCCCCATCTCCAGGCCCTGCCGACCGGTCCAGACGCGGCCCTGGGCCACCGCGTGCACCTCGTCGCGGGACATGTCGCGCCCGTCGGCCACCTTGCCGAGGAAGCGCTCGTAGAAGTCGTCCATCTGGGTCTGGAAGAGTTCGCGCTGGGCCGGCGTGAAGCCGCCCTCGTCGCTGAAGAGCAGCGCGTTCTCGCCCCGCGTGATGAACTCGCGGTTGATGCCGATCTTCCCGTACATGGCGGTGCGGCTCATCTTGCCCGCGTACACGCCGATGGAACCGGTCAGCGTGCCCGCGTCGGCGAAGATCGAATCGCCGAGGCACGACACGTAGTAACCGCCGCTCGCCGCCAGGCCGCTCATGGACACGATCACCGGCTTGCTCATCTGGACCCGGCGGATGGCGTCCCAGATCAGGTCGCTCGCGAGCGCGCTGCCGCCCGGGCTGTCGACCCGGAGCACCACCGCGTCGACGTCGTCGTCGTCGCCCACGGACAGGAGCTGCTCGACGACGGTGTCCGAACCGGCCAGCTGGCCCTGGAAGCGGTCGGTGCGGCTCTCGCCCGGCATGATCACGCCGCTGACGTGCACCACGGCGACCTTGTGGCTCGTGTGCACCCGCTTGGGGCGATCGAGCTGGTAGTCGGCCAGATGGGTGACCTCGTCGTCGGCGAAGTGGACGTCGAAGACGTCGTCATAGTACATGATCGTGTCGACCAGGCCCGCCGCCAGGGCGCCCGGCGCGTCGTACATGCCCTTGTCGACCCAGCCGGCGACAACGTCGCGGGAGACCCCGCGGTTGTCCGCCAGGACGCCGAGCAGCGCGTCGTAGCGGTCGTCGACGATGGAGGTGATCATCTCGCGGTTGGCCGCGCTGGCCCCGCTGCGGGTCATGCGCTCGGGGGCCGACTTGTAGGCCCCGACGTGCACGAAGTCGGCCTCCATGCCCAGCTTGTCCAGCGTGTCCTTCATGAACGTCAGTTCGGCCGAGATGCCGAGCACCATCAGGTTCGCCTCGGGCGAGGCGACAACCTCGTCGGCGACGCTGGCCAGGGCGTATTCGCGGGTGCCGGCCCCGTCGAAGTAGGCGATCACGGGCTTGCCCGCGGCCTTGAAGGCCGTGATGGCGTCGCTGATCTCATCGACCTTGGCCCAGTCGCAGCCCAGGTTCCGCAGGTCCATGACCAGGCCGCTGATGCGATCGTCGTCGGCCGCGCGGTAGAGGCTGAACACGACCTCGGACAACGTCATCTCGCCCGGGGACTGGATCTGGCCCCAGAACGAGTCGTCCCGCTCCTCGGGATAGCTCCCCGCCACCTGCCAGACGAGGACGCCCCCGTCGACGTGGACCGCCGGCTCCTCCAGGGAGTTCACGGCGTACCACAGGAACCCGAACCCGCCGCCGACGAACACGGCGATGAGCGCGAACACGATCCAGAACTTCTTCATCAGTCGATCCTAACTCCGGCAAAAAGCCGCCAGCGCGCGCGCCGCCCGGTCGATCTTGCGGAACACGGGAATCCCCTCCCGTTCGATCAGCCGGCACATGGGGTCGTAGATTCTTCCGGAATCGACCACAACTACGGCAGGTTTAGCGGAACCCGCAATAATGTCAACCATGAGACGGGGTTGCGAGCCCGGAGCCTCCAGATTCTCCCCGTGGCGCCCCTCCGGATCGGCCGGAAGGTTGTCCAGCGCCGGCGTCACCGGCACCGCGCTGAGGATGGCCGCATCCACCTCATCGGCGGCCAGGATCGCCTCGCAGCTGGCGCAGAAAGCCGCCGTGGCGGTCATGGGCGTGCAGTCGATGGGATTGCTGCGATGGGCGAAGGACGGCAGCACCTCGTCCAGGCGGGCCCGGGTGCGGTCGCTGAAACGGGCCAGTTCCAGGCCCTCGAGGCGGTCCATCACGGTCGAGCACTCGAATCCGGCGTTGCTGATGATGCCGGTGCGGACGCCCCGGACCGGTCGGCCCGCCAGGAGGGTGAAGGTCTTGATCAGGTCCTCGAATTCGTCGAGGGACTCGGCGACCACCGCCCCCGCCCGCACCAGGCAGGACCGGGCCACGGCGTAGTCGCCGGCCAGACTGGCCGTGTGGCTGGCCGCGGCCTGCGCCCCCAGGGCCGTCTTGCCGGCCTTGAAGACGATGACCCGCTTGCCGGCCCTGCGCGCCCGCCGGCACGCCTCCCCGAAACGCGCCCCGTCGCCAGGCCGAAAGCCCTCGATATAACAGGCTATCACATCGACTTGCGGCTCATCGTTGAAGTGCTCCAGGAAGTCCGCGACCGTCAGGTCCATCTGGTTCCCGTAGGAGATCGCGGCGCGCGGCTGGATGAGGCCGTCGTAGTTCGAGGCGAAGGTGACCAGATAGGCCCCCGACTGGCTGACCAGGGCCAGGTTCCCGCCGCGACCGGGCCGGAAGGGGAGCTTGTACTCGGGCAGGAAGAAGGTGTTGTACTCATCGCGGCTGACGATGCCGAGGCAATTGGCGCCGACCATGACCGGCCCCCCGCCCGGACGGGCATGCCCCGCCGCCAGCACGGCCTCGATGCGTCCGGCCAGCTCGGCCTCGCCGGCCTCGGCGAAGCCCCCGGGAATGAGGATGATGCTCGCGGCCCGATCGCCCTCGACCAGGGCGGTGATCGCCGCCAACGCCCCTTCGGCGGGGATCGAGACCACGGCCAGGTCCACCTTGCGCGGCAGGCTCGCCACGTCCGGCACGCACGGCACGCCGGCGATTTCGGTTTCCCGTGTGTGGACCACCCAGAGGGCGTCCCGCGGCACGCCCCGCGACCGCAGGAGGTTGTCGAGGATCACCCGGCCCGGATTGCTGCCCTGCGCACTCACGCCCAGGACCACCGCGCTGCGCGGCGCCAGCAGGGCCGGGATGCGGTCCCGGCTGCGCACCGGGGCCGTCAGCCGCCGGTCGCTCACCCGCGCGACACCGTCGAGCGCCACGAGCCCGCCGCCGCTGGCCACCGCCGGATTGATCTCGAGCTCCTCGAGGCAGGCGGGCGCCGTGCCGTCGGCCGCGGCGTACGTGCCCAGTTCCGCCAGCGCCACGATGGCGGCGCCGAGGACGTCCGCGCTGACGGGCGGGGTCGGGTACAGACGCGATGGCAGGCACAGGAGCGCCAGCAGCGGATGGGCCGCCACCGCCCGGGCCGCCGCGTCCGCCGTCAGCCCCGCCGCGGGCAGGACGAGGGTGCTGCCCGGGCTCTCGGGGCCCCGCGCGGCCCGCCCGTACCACTCGGTGAGCGTGCCGCCGATGCCGACCACCACACAGGGGCCGAAGGCCGGATCCTGCCGCAGGCTCAGCAGGACCTCCTGGCCGGGCCGGTTCGCGCCGTGGGGCACGAAGGCGGTGGCCAGCAGACCTTCGCCGGCGTCACCGGCCCCGCCCGCGGCGACGGCCGCCAACAGCGCCTGGCCCTGTTCGGCCACGAGACCCGCCGTGACACCGCCCGGTCCGGCCTGCACCACCCGCACGCCACCCAATTCCGTCTTGTGGAGGATCGCGCGTCCAAGCACCTTGAGCACCAGACGCCCCTCGGCGTCGGCCAGTCCGGCCGCCCGGGCGCACCAGGCGTCCCAACCTGCCTCGTCCCCACTCTGCCAGGCCGCCGTGGCGGCACAAGTGATGCCTGCCCCCCGCAGGAGCCCATAGACCTCGTCCTCGTTCAATCGCCCCCCGCGGTCCAGGCCTCGCCGCAGCACCTCGTCGACACGCCCTCGCTCCACCTCGCCACCATCCTTCCGGGAGTACCGGCGGCCCAGCGACCGCCCCGTTGCCGGGTCAAAGATACGAGGCGGCCGGGCCGGCCCCAACAAAAAAGCCCGACGGTATGACCGTCGGGCGCAATTCAAAAAGAAAGCCCCCGACCATGAGGTCGGGGGCTTTGGAGAATTCGGCGGTGTCCTACTCTCCCACAGGGGCAGCCCTGCAGTACCATCGGCGCTACGCAGTTTCACTTCTGTGTTCGGAATGGGAACAGGTGGTGCCCACGCGCTATCGCCGCCGAAAGACCTGGTCGGCCGGGTCTCGCGACCCGGGCCGACGTTGTCCTTGGACAACTGAATATGGAGAGTAGTTCTTGAGACGTGCTTCACACACGCTTGACCCTTTCTCTTCGAGAAGAGAAAGAGATGATTAAGCCGCACGGCTTATTAGTACCGCTCGGCTGAACGCATCACTGCGCTTACACCTGCGGCCTATCAACGAGGTCGTCTTCCTCGAGCCTTTAGGGGACAAGCCCGGGAGTTCTTATCTTAGGAGGGGCTTCACGCTTATATGCTTTCAGCGTTTATCCCTGCCATACATAGCTACCCAGCCATGCCACTGGCGTGACAACTGGTACACTAGAGGTATGTCCATCCCGGTCCTCTCGTACTAGGGACAGGTTCCTTCAAAACTCCTACGCCCACAGCAGATAGGGACCGAACTGTCTCACGACGTTCTAAACCCAGCTCGCGTACCACTTTAATTGGCGAACAGCCAAACCCTTGGGACCTTCTTCAGCCCCAGGATGTGATGAGCCGACATCGAGGTGCCAAACCTCCCCGTCGATGTGGACTCTTGGGGGAGATAAGCCTGTTA